>JAUIGA010000055.1 GCA_030430125.1 Chloroflexia bacterium
GGCTGGAAGGTCGCGGGGTGGTGGGGGCTCGACCGGTGGCTGCTGCCGATGCTCGGCACCCCGTGGTATCGGGGTGAGCCACTGGGCGCGCCGCGGGAGCCGGAAACCGGCTTCGGCGGCACCCGCACCGTGACCTAGCAGCATCGCCGCCCGGCATGCATCACATCGAAGCGAGGGCATCGGTTGCACCGGTGCCCTCGCTTCACGCGCTCCCCGCCCCGCCCGATGATTCGTCGCTGCGCGTGGCCAACCCCGAGACTCCATGGCACCATGCGTGCAAACGCGACACCGTGGCCGCTGCGTACGCGGCCGCAACCCTGCAACGGAGTTTCCCCATGCCCAATCGCCTCGCCAGCGAACCGAGCCCGTACCTCCAGCAACACAAGGACAACCCCGTCGACTGGTGGCCGTGGTCCGACGACGCGATTGCCGAGGCCGCGCGGCGGGATGTGCCCCTGCTGGTCAGCATCGGATACTCCTCCTGCCACTGGTGCCATGTGATGGCGCATGAGTCGTTCGAGGACCCTGCGATCGCGGCGCTGATGAACGAGCATTTCGTCTGCGTCAAGGTCGATCGGGAAGAGCGTCCCGACGTCGATTCGGTGTTCATGTCGGCGGTCCAGGCGATGACCGGCCACGGCGGCTGGCCCCTGAACGCATTCGCGACCCCGGAGGGCGTGCCCTTCTTCGGCGGCACCTATTGGCCGCCAGCCGATCGCCAGGGCATGCCCGGCTTCCCGCGCGTGCTGCAGGCAATCGCGCAAGCGTGGCAGCACGACCGCCCGAACCTGCTGGAAAACGCCGATCGCGTCGACCGCTTCCTGCAGTCCACGGCGCAGGCACGTCCGGCCGGCGACATGCTGCCGGGCAACATCGGCGAGACGGCAACGGCCCAGCTGCGCGGGCAGTTCGACGTGGAGTGGGGCGGGTTCGGCGGCGCACCGAAGTTCCCGCAGGCGCCGACGCTGGAGTTCCTCGCGCGCCACGAGCAGCGCACTGGGTCAGCAGAGGCGCGATCCATGCTCACCACCACACTCGACCGGATTGCCGCCGGCGGCATTCACGACCATCTGGGCGGCGGATTCGCCCGGTACGCCGTCGACGCCGAATGGGTCGTGCCGCACTTCGAAAAGATGCTCTACGACAACGCGCAACTGATGGCGCTCTACCTTGATGCGTGGAGATCCACCGGGCGGGCGCGGTACGCCGAGGTGGCGATCCAGACCGGGCGCTGGATGCTGGAGGAGATGCAGCTCGATGGCGGCGGATTCGCCGCGGCGCTCGACGCGGACAGCGAGGGCGTGGAGGGAAAGTTCTACGTCTGGTCCGACAGCGAGATCGGCGAGATCCTGTCGCCCGACCACGCCGCCGCAATCCGGCAACGTTTCGGGATCACGCCTGGCGGCAACTTCGAAGGCGCAAACATCCTCACGATCGCCGCACCGCTGGATGCCATCGCCAACGAGACCGGTCAGACCGCCGAAACCGTCGGCGAGCTCCTGTCGTCCGGTATCGCCATCCTGCGCGATCACCGGTCTCGGCGCGTTCGTCCCGGACGCGACGACAAGGTGGTCACCGCCTGGAACGGTCTCGCCATTGCTGCCCTTGCGCGTACCGGCGCGGTGCTGCGCATGCCCGCGTTCCTCGACGCGGCTCGGCAGGCGGCGTCCTTCCTCCTGCAGGCCGTCCGCAATGACGACGGCACCTTGTGGCGCACGTGGACATCGGGCGAGGTGCGTGGCAACGGCGTGCTGGAGGACTACATCTTCCTCGCGGAGGGGTTGATCGCACTGCACCAGGCGGACGGCAACCTGACCTGGCTCGACGCCGCCGTGCAACTCCTCGACATCGCAATCCGCGACTTCGGTCGGGACGGAGACCCGGGATTCTTCGACGTTCCTGATGGTGGTGCGGGACTCGCCGTGCGCCCGTCTTCGCTCCAGGACAATGCGACACCGGCCGGCAATGCCGTCGCGGTCGATGTCATGCTGACCCTCGGCACCCTCACGGGGAGAACTGAACTGATCGAACGCGCCGAATCGATGCTTGCCTCCGTAGGCGACCTGCTCGCCGAGCTCCCCGGAGCCTTCGGGCGATGGCTGGCGGCCGCCGAGCGGCTGCATGCACCCACCTACACGCTGGTGATAGGCGGGGATCCATCAACCGCTGGCCACCGACGGCTGACGACCGCGGCGCTCGCCTACCCGGCTCCGGGCCTCGTTGTCGCCCACGCCGCGCCTGATATTGACGATGGCGTCATCGATCGCTTCCCCATCCTGCGGGCCCGCGGCCAACGTGATGGGGCCAGTGCCGCCTGGCTGTGCCGAGAAGGTGCCTGCATGTTGCCAGCCGTGTCGGTGGCCGACCTCGCCGACCGATTCCGGCAAATGGAATCCGAGTGAATCATGTGACGGGGGATACACATCGGGCGAAGCAACAGCTGCAGCGCAGGACTTGACCGCGCTGCCAACTCGAAGGCGGCCTTCGTCGACGCGGTCAATGTCCTCCTCCGTTCGGCATCGCTGACGCGGGAAGGTCGAGATTGACGACGCGCGCGATCAGGCAGGGGGTGAACCTGGTGGCTCCAGCTCGTTCGCTGCACACCCTCCGGCTTCCTACACAACCGCCATGACCACAATCGCGACGATCGCCGCCACCAGCAGCGACGCCAGCAGCATCACCACCACCCCACGCTGCCACCAGGCCGCTGACGGGGCAGGCTGCTCCAGCGTCGCCGATCGCGGAGGCTGCACGACGGGTCGTTCCCGCCCCGTGTCGAGCACGACGGGCTGGCGCGGGACGAAGCGCGCCGACACCGACGCTGCCTGATCCGGGACTTCCTCCGAAAATGCAACGGGTGTGGGTTGCGCGACGACGAAAGTAGAATCCGCCTCCGAGGTTCCGGGCGCATTCCGTGTCGCATCTGCGGTGCCCCTCCCGAGACGGCGCAGCCACGCCGGCAGGTCGTCATCCGTCAGGAACTCGCGAGGGTCGATGATCGACTCGTCGGCTTCGGGCAGCGCCGATGTCTCGACCGGTGGTGGGGCGACGACCTCCTGATCCTGCAGGGTACGCCACGCGGGTGGCCGTCGCAGCCAGTCCGGCATCGACCCGGAGAGACCGCCGTCGGGGATCGGTGGCAGGTTGGCGTCGTCGGGTCGATGGGACATCTCGGCAGCCTCGGTTGGCAAGAATCGGATCGATCAGCGGCGACGCGGTCGCTTCAACTCCTCGGAGTCGAGCCACAATGTCACAGGCCCGTCGTTGACCAGGGCGACGTGCATCTCCGCCCCGAACACTCCCGTGCCGACATGAAACCCCGCGTCCCGAAACCACGTCACGCAATCTTCCACCAGCGGCGCGGCGAGCTCGGGTCGCGCGGCGTGGGCGTAACTCGGCCGGCGGCCCTTGCGCAGGTCACCATAGAGGGTGAACTGCGAGACGACCAGCATGCCCGGTTGCGTGCCGGTGTCGAGCAAATCGAGCGCGGAACGATTCATCACCCCGGCATCGTCATCGAACACTCGAAGGTTCGCGACCTTGTCGCACATCGCGGGAACCATCTCGGACGTATCGTCGTCCCCGATCCCGACCAGCAACACGAGGCCCGGCCCGATGGCTCCGGTCTCCGTGCCGTCGACGGTCACGCAGGCTTTGACAACACGCTGGATCAGGATTCGCACGATGCACTCCAGGCTGGCATGAAATGAGATGAAAGGCCGACACGGGGTCGGTCGCTACGACGCGGTGTCCCGGATCGCGACGATCGTTGCGACGGCGATGGCCGCAATCCCCTCTTCCCGTCCGACGAAGCCCATGCGCTCGTTGGTCGTTGCCTTGACCCCGATCGTCTCCGCCGGCAGGCCGAGACATGCGCCGATCGCTGCCTGCATCGCAGCGATGTGCGGGCCGATCTTCGGCGCTTCGGCGACGATCGTCACATCGACGTGGACCGGTTCCATACCGATCTCCGCCAGCAGCTCCACCGATCGGGCGACGATCACTCGACTGTCCATCGCCGCCCACTGGGGGTCGTCCGGCGGAAAGTGACGCCCAATATCGCCGAGCGCGGCCGCACCGAGCAGCGCGTCGGCGATGGCGTGCAGGACAACGTCGGCATCCGAATGCCCCATCAGCCCCCGATCGAACGGGATGTCAACCCCACCGAGGATACATCGCCGCCCGGCGGCGAAGCGGTGCACGTCATAACCGATCCCGCTCCGGGGGACATCAGGTCGATACATGCGCCGTTTCCTCTGCCATTCGATGCCGAAGAAGGGCATCCACAAGCACCATATCCTCCGGGACCGTGACCTTCAGGTTGGATGGTGCGCCCGGCCGGAGTACCACGGCATGCCCCGCCCAACCCATCAGTCCCGCTTCGTCGGTGAAACGCGCGCCCTCCCGCTCAGCACGGTCAAGCGCCCGCGCCAGCACGTCCCGCCGAAAGGCCTGCGGGGTCTGGGCCGCACGCAAGCGCTCGCGCGGGATCGACCCAGCGACACGCGAACCTTCGGCCTCCTTGATGGTATCGGTCACCGGGATAGCCGCGATCGCCGCCACACTGTCGCGAGCAGCAACGGCGACATCATCGAACATCGCGGCGGTTGCCAGCGGACGGGCGGCATCGTGGATGACCGCAACCTCGATATCCTCCGGCAGGCGCCCGAGGCCAGCACGCACCGAATCCTGGCGTTCCGCGCCACCGGTGCAGAGCAGAATGGGCAGGTTGGCGGCAAACGGTACGATGAGACGCTCGATCTCGACGCGGTTGTGGTCGCCACAGACAATTACGATCTCCCGTACCGACTCCGTCCGGGCGATCGCATCGAGACTCCAGGCGAGCAGCGGGCGACCGGCCGCCTCCGCCAGCACCTTCCCGCGGTCGCCGAACCGCTCCCCGCGACCAGCCGCGACGACAACGACTCCGGCAAATCGATCGGTCATGGCCCTGCACCAGCTTCCACCAGACGCACGTAGGCCTCCCATGGCACATTGGCCGAGCCCAGCTCCCGCCCCTCCCGAAAACCGGGTCCATGATAGTCCGACCCGCCAGTCGCGATGAGGCCGCGCGCCTCCGCCTTGTGGCGAAGCTGCTCGCGGCGTGGCTGGCTGTATTCCCCGTACCAGACCTCCATGCCTCGCAGCCCGAGCGGGACAAGCCGGTCGAGTATCGCGTCAACGTCGCCGGTGGAAAACGGGTGCGCCAGCACCGGCACGCTGCGGGAGTTCACCAGCAGCTGCACGGCCTGTTCCGGGGTAAATGGATCGCGCGGGACCCAGCCGGGCCGACCCGGCTTCAGGAAGCGATCGAACGCTTCATCGACCGAGCTCACGACTCCGAGGCGCATCAGCTCCCGCGCAACATGCGGTCGCCCGATCGAGCCGACGTCTGCCTGGGCAAGAATGGCATCGGCGTCGATCGCGAAGCCGGCATCGCGAAGCTTCTCGATCATCGCGGCGATGCGCCGATAGCGCGATGCCGCAAGATCCGCAAGAGCATCGCGCAGCTCGCCGTCATCGGGATCGACGCCGTAACCAAGCACGTGCACCTCGGCGCCTCGCTCGGTGGTGGAAAGCTCGACACCGGGCAGCACAACAATGCCGCGCTCTGTTGCGCGCCGCGTGGCGGCATCGATGCCATCGACGGTGTCGTGGTCGGTGACCGCCAACACCGCAAGGCCGCGGTCCGCGGCCAAATCCACCAGCGCCTCGGGCGCGAGCGTGCCGTCGGACGCCGTCGTGTGTGCATGCAGGTCGACCGGCCGCGACGATAGCTCGTCCGGCCGGTCAGGGTGGTGGTGTGGTGTCTGGTTCATGTCTGGTGGAGGCGCATCGCCTATCGCGGCTCGATCACGAGCCGCATTGCGGTACGGTCCTCATTGTCGATGGTGACATCGATAAACGCCGGCAGGCAGACAGCGTCGATGCCGGTCTCCAGCAGGTAATCGCGCGCGATCGCGGCCGCCTTCACGGCCTGGTTGGTGGCGCCCGCGCCGATCGCCTGGACCTCGGCCCGGCCGAACTCGCGGACCACACCGGCGATCGCGCCGGCAACTGCGCTGGGTCGGGATCGCGCCGAGACCTTCAGGACCTCGTCCCCGGCCTCCTGCGTCACGACGGCCTCGATCGCATCCTCGGTGAGGTGGCCATTCTGCGATACCGGCTCCGGTTGGTGCTCGACTGCATCGACCTGAAGTGGCAGGTCGTCTAGCTCTCGCTCTTCGCTCTTGACCGCGACGGACTCGACCGGCTCGCTGTCGTCATCGTCCGGCGGGAAATGCGTTGACTCCGGATCGATCTTGATATCGCGCAGGTCGAGCTTGCTGAAAAAACGATTCATGTGATGAGGCCCTCCCCTGTGTGTCCCCCATGACCCCGAATCCGGGCGAATATCCAATGCGATACCGGCGGTGTCGCGTCCCCGCACGCCGCTCCGAACGGAGGTCGCCGCGAGCGCGGGCATCCTGTCGAGCTGCCAGTATCGAGCAGTCAGCAGTTTCCACTGTCACCAGAGTCTACGATGTTATGGTCATAATGGCACGGAATTCGCCGAATTGTCAGTCACCCGCACGCACGACGGCGGGCCGGGAGCATTCCCGGCCCGCCTTTGATGTACTTGCAGGAGATATGAGCTTCCCCCGCGACGCCACTACCTGGCGTAATCGACCGCCCGCGTTTCGCGAATGACGGTGACCTTGATCTGCCCCGGGTACTCCAGGGTCTCCTCGATCTTCTTGACGACATCCTTGGCCAACCTGTTGGCGCCAAGGTCGTCGATCGAGTTCGGTCGCACCAGGATGCGCACCTCGCGACCTGCCTGGATCGCGAACGATTTCTCGACGCCATCGAATGAGTTCGCAACCCCTTCGAGCGCCTCCAGGCGCTTGACGTAGGTTTCGACCATTTCCCGGCGAGCGCCAGGACGGGCCCCGCTGATGGCGTCGGCGGTGGCGACGATGAACGCCTCCACCGTCTTCGGCTCTTCCTCGCTGTGGTGTGCCGCGATGGCATGGACGATCCGATTGGACCGTCCCAGCCGCTTGGCGATGTCGGCGCCGATCAGCGCGTGTGGCCCCTCGACCTCGTGGTCGACGGCCTTGCCAATGTCATGCAGGAGGCCAGCCGTCCGGCTGACATTGACATCCGCGCCGAGCTCGGCCGCCAGGTTGGCGGCGATCATCGAGACCTCAAGCGAGTGCGCCAGCACGTTCTGCCCGTAGCTGGTGCGGAACTTGAGGCGCCCGAGCAGCTTGATCAGATCCGGGTGCAGACCGGGCACGTTGGCCTCGTAGGCCACGCGCTCGCCCTCCTCCCGCATGATTTCCTCAAGCTCGAGCTGCGTCTTGCCAACGACTTCCTCAATGCGCGCAGGATGGATGCGGCCATCCTGCAGGAGCTTGGTCAGCGCACGCCGGGCCACCTCCCGCCGGACGGGATCGAATCCCGAGACGGTGACGGACTCCGGAGTGTCGTCGACGATGAGATCCACACCGGTCGCCTGTTCCAGCGCCCGGATGTTTCTCCCCTCCCGGCCGATGATTCGGCCCTTCATGTCTTCGCTGGGCAGCGGGACTGCCGATACCGTCGATTCCGCGACGTAATCCGAAGCGATACGCTGTAGCGTCGTCGCCAGGATCATGCGGCTGCGGCGGTCGGCTTCCTCCCTGGTTTCCCGCTCGATCTCGTGCAGTCGGCGAGCTGCCATATGGCGCGCCTCCACCTCGACCTCCTGCACGAGCTCCTGCTTCGCGTCGTCACTGGTCAACCCGGCAACGCGCTCAAGCTCGGCGACCTTCCGATCACGAGCCTGGTCGATCTCCCGTTGCTGCCGGACCCGGTCCTGCTCCCACGATTCGCGGTTCTGCGCAAGCTGCTGTTCGCTCTTGCGGACACCCTTCTCGCGGGTTTCCAGGCCAGCGACCTTCTTGTCTACGGTTTCTTCTTTTTGCTCGATTCGCCGTTCGATGCGCTCGATCTCCTTGCGGCGCTGTGTCAGCTCCCGGTCGAGATCTCCACGCAGGCGAATTGCTTCATCCTTTGCCGCGAGAACTGTATCCCTACGTCTGGATTCCGCCTCTTCCACAATGCGATCAGCTTCTGCCTGTGCCTGGTGCACGCGAGAGTTCGCGCGCCGGTCCAGCCAGAAATAGGTCACGAAAAAGGTAAGTCCAGCCACGAGCACAGCCCCGATGGAAAAGAACAACAGACCATCCATCGACGTCGCTCCTAGCTCATCGTTCCGCAGGCGCGGAACGTATCAGTTGTTAACGTGTCCGGTTGTTGCGCTGGCGTCAGGTGTCCTGCAACCGCACTCCCGGTCATTCTGTGACGGGGGCAACATCCTTACATAGCAAATCATACGGCCTTCGTAGATACCCGGCAAGCACTGCCGACACATCCGCACACCGACAATCCGCGTACGTACGCATGAAATCCACACGAATGAGAACCGTGGCGCACTGGCGACGGTCCTACCGGACGGGATCGCCCTCGGTCGACTCCCACACGGCATCGTAGGCCGATTCGTTCGTCAGGCCGGCGAATTCATCCACGCCAAAAATGCGCGCGGCGTTGCCGTAGAAGATGCGATCCCGCTCTTCCCGGGTCAGGCGCATCAGGTCGAACACCGCGGACCAGTCGGCAATTTCGTTCGCCATCTTCTCCATACCGCAGTCGGAGGCGAACAGGATCTTGAACGCCGAGATTTCCTGGCCGATGAGCTTGCGCTCGAAGATGTGCCGCCGCACGAGCTCGCCGCCGGAGATGTCCCAGAACACATTGCGCCGCCAGCGGGCAATATGGCAGGCGTAGTCGTATTGCCCGACCCCCATATGCGCGCCGATGATCCGCAGCCGTGGAAAGGTGAACGCCAGCGTGTCGAGCAGGATCGGGTCCATGTGCGATGACGAGAATCCCTTGCCACGCAGCATCTTCTCGAAGTAGCGCGCGCGCTTGACGACATCGACGTCGAACGGATCGATGTCGCGAAAATCGACACCACCGCCGACAACGCCGGTGTGCAGCAGCGTGACCATGCCGAGCTCTTCGGCTTTCTCGTACACAGGCCAGTACGACCGATCGTCATACGGTTTGAGGGCGTGGATGATCTTCAAGCCCCGAAACCCGCGGTCGTGGGCATCCTGGATCGACGCTGGCGTGTCCTCGCCTAGCTCGACGCCGTACATCCCGATGAACAGTTCGGGGTAGCGGTCGATGGCGCGATTGACGCGGTCGTTGTAGTCGCCCCACCGGCTGCCCAGTAGCGCGACATGCACGATGTTGAGCTTCGCGGCAAGCTCGACGAGCTCGTCGGTCACCGCATCGACATCCCGATCCTCGCCCCACGGAAAGTGCACGTGCGTATCGAACACGCGCGGCGCTACCTGCGGATCTCGCTCGCGCAGCAAGTGTATCCGGTCATCCATCCTTGTCGATTCCCCCATCGTTGTGCCAGCGCTGTGCCGCCGGCTTCGCGAATCCACCGTGTGTACTGTACCCTCGTATCGAACGTGGTCGAATTGCACGCGATGAGGGAGGTTTGCCCGTGCCCGCACATCACGCAACCGGGAGCGGCACCGTGACATCCAGCCAGGCTGGCGAAAACAGCGACGTGGCCCTGCTGATCGATTATGAGAACCTGCAGGTCAGCCTCAAGCGCCATTTCGACCTGACCACGCCAAGGATGAGCCTGATCATCCAGGAGGCCCAGGAACACGGCCGCCTGGTCCTGGCCCGCGCCTACGCGCCGTGGACCTCGCCCGACCTGAGCATCGATGCCGAGAACCTCTACCGACAGGGCATCGAGCTCGTCTACGTTCCGACCCGGAAGAACAGCGCCGACGTGCGTCTCGCGGTAGATTGCGTGGAGACGTGTGGCCGGTCCTCCAACATCCGGACCTACATCATTGTCACCGGTGACGGCGACCTGATCCACCCGATCAACTACCTGCGGCAGCAGGGTCGCAAGGTCGTGGTGATCGGGGTCGATGCCGCCATGAGCCGGATGTTGTCCTCCGCCGCGGATTCGGTGCTCCTCTATGAGCGCGACCTCGATCCCTCGGTGCGGCGGCCGGCGCAGACGCGTGCTCGGGGGCCACGGCCGGCTGCCGGCCAGGACGATGGCAAGACAACCCTCACCCCGGTGTCGAAGGACTACCCGAATGTCGAGGAAGCGTTCCGGCTGGTGCAGGACGCGCTTGCCCGCCGAGGCAATGGCGAGCCGGTGTTGTTCCAGGAGCTTGGCCACTGGCTCAGCCAGGATCACAACCTGAAACCGCGGGCGTGGTACGGCGTGCCGTTCAGCACCTTTCTCGACGCGGCGCAGCAGGCCGGCACCGTCACCATCACCACCAGCGGCGGCAACAGCTACGCCGCGCTCCCTGCCTCGGTCGACACGGGGGATGCCCTGCTGGACGACGATCTCTCGGACGATTCGGGCGACGACACCTCCGACGACGGCTCGGCGGTGAAGCTGGAGTCGCTGCGACCGGAGGAGCGGCGGGATCTTCTCGCCGCGCTGCGGGAGCTGCAGGGCAACAAGCGCACCAGCTACATGTCGTTCCGGCTGCTCCTCAATCACCTCGTCTCGAACAGCATCCTGCCGCGGCTGAGTGAAAGCCAGGTGCGCAGCCTGCTGAACGATCTCGCGGATCGCAACCCGCCGGTGCTGGTGCGAGGACAGAAGACCGGCAAGACACCGGGAGGTCGCTCCTACACGTTCTCGACCTTCACGCTGACCGAGGACAAGAAGGTGCTCCGCAACGCGGAGAAGGGCGACATGTAGACCTGGATTTTGATATCCGGGTGTATTCTCGTCAGCCAAGGCAATGACATTCGGCAACCCGCCGCAATAGGCATGGAATCTTTATTTGGGACACGAACCTGGATATCAAAATCCAGGTCTACGCGTGGGCGGGTTTGACGTCGGCCGTTGTAGCAAGCGTCACGATTCCGGACGCATCACCGTTGACCACCCACCGGTCGGGATCGCCGCCGAGGAAGGTGCACAACTCGCCGATCGATCGTGACACCGCCCGTGACATTGCCTCGCTAGGCTGGACATCGTCCTCCCAATGCAGCGCCTTGATGGTCAGGAGCTTCGCCTTGCGATCGAACGACGGGTCGAGCCGCCCGACCAGCCGCCCGCGATAGAGGATCGGCAGCGTGTAGTAGCCATAGATTCGCTTCGACGCCGGTACGTAGCATTCGAGCCGGTAGTCGAACTGCCAGAGTTGGATGGTTCGCTTGCGATTCCAGGTCAGATTGTCGAATGGCGAGAGCAGCGTCGTCCGTGTCGGCCACCCACGCCGGTCCCTGAGCAGACCCAGCGTTTCAATCCGCGCGGGGTCGAGCCAGAGCGGCTCGTCGATCCCCGCGACCGTCACCGGTATGGCCTCTTCGCGGGCAACCAGGCAGGACAGCACCTCTTTCGCCCGCGCTCGGGGCAGGTGATGGCGACCGCCGGTACGGAAGTAGTCGATAAACCAGCCGATCGTGGTGATGCCAAGCGCCCGCATTGCCTTGCGAGCAAGCACGAGGTCGCGCGCGTCGCGGTCGATCTCGCCCGCCCACAAATCCGGGACCAGCCGATCGTAGGCATCGAAGATGCGATGGAAGCTGTCGCGACGCCGCAACACCAGCGCGCCTTCGGACCAGAGATCGGCCAGCGCCTCGCGCTCCGGTTTGCGTCCGTACCAGTCCCACGCCTGCGCGGGGGCGCCGTCCGGGGCATCGAAGTGTCGCGACCCCATCGGTCCGTCTTCGCGGATGCGCCGCAGCACCACGTCGCGGATTGGCTGCTGATCGGCGTATTTGTCGCGCAGCACATCCCGGAACCGCTCCATTTCCGGGCGATACAACGGCAGGTCGTCCATGGGGATGATCGCGGCGGCGTGCGCCCAGTACTCGGTGATGGCGTGTTCCGGCTCGTACAACTGCTCCCACAGGTCCACATCGTATGGTCCCAACCGGCTCCACGCGACCGTCTCGTGCGAGCGGGAGATGACACTGATCGTGTCGATCTGCACGCACCCCAACCGGTCGACGACCTCGCGCAGGTCGGCCATCGTCACGCGGCGCCGGGGTGGCGGTGTGGCGAGACCCTGGGCGTGCACGGCGATGGCCTGCCCCTCTCGGCGCGTGAGGTGATCCTGCGGCCGGTCGACCGTGTGAGCCCTGTTGGCCATATCTTCCCTCTACCTCCGTATACTTGCGGCGGTCGCGACGATCCGCGACCAGGCCCCTGGGAGTGTCGATGCGACTCG
>JAUIGA010000056.1 GCA_030430125.1 Chloroflexia bacterium
CTCGACGACGATGAAGCGCCACGGCTGGGTGTTGCGCGAGCTGCCGGACCAGCGGGCGATCTCGAGGATCGTGTTGAGGTCGGCCTCGCTGACGGCGCCCGGTTCGTACTGGCGGACCTGGCGGACCTGGCGGATCGCTTCGAGGGCGTCGGGCGTGCTGGTGATCTCGGGCATGTGGGGTTGCTCCTCCGGTGAAACGGTCGACTCGTGCCGGCATCTTACCGCAGGAAGGTGAGGATGGAGGACGGGCGCGTGGAGCGTAGCCTGTGGCGAGTGGTGGAGCCAGGGTCGGTGTCGAATCTGCCGTAGGGGAGGCGCTTGCCCGCGCTGCCCATGCGATGCGCGGCCAACGCCGGCGCGGGCAATGCTCTCCCGCACGCAATCCCCGGCAGGCGCTGCCACCTGGTGCGATTGATGGCATCCGTTGTTGTGCCCACACCGTGCGGATGGTCACGTGAACGACGACGGGACGCCATTGTCGGCTGCGAACCCTGAGACGGACGACGAATGGATACGTCGGCAAGGCGTCCCCTACGATCCGAGGCGGAGGTAGCTGACGAATTCGTACAGTGGCCTGGCTTCTGGCAACACCGCTGGTTCGAGATTTGAGTGGCCGGGTAACGATTGTGGAAAGCCCTGGCTCGGCAGCCCGGGTCTACGGCATCATCGGAAGTTCATCGCAGGTGAGCAGCAATCCCGGATGGCGTGAATCGGGTGGTTGGCGGTCACCACTTGCTCTGGCACGGAAGCCCCGGCCTGCGAACGGCTGGGGCTTCCTGATGGACAGGTTGTTGGCGAGGGCCGGCTAACCGCCGATTCCCTCTCGGTAGCTGTCAATCAGCCATTGCCCGTCCACCTTGACGAACCCATAGGTCACCGACGGGCTGTCCGGACTGATCTCGCCGTTGTTCTGGTTAACGAAATAGACCTTGGCGTAGGCTGTGTCCGGGCCGGTGATCACGATATCTTCAGCGAAGATCGTTGGAAACGAACGGCCTCCCTCGAAGGCGAATGGTGTCGCGTCCGCGGGGATCGGCAGGCCGCTCTGAGTTGCCTCCTCAGACGGCGGCGTCGCGGCGACCGCCGTTACCTGGGCGATGGCGGCGTGATCGTTGCCGGTCAGCAGGATATCGGCGTATTCCTGGATCTCGTCGTCGTTGATCGGGCGCTCGATGGCACCGGTCTGGTAGTTGTAGAAGACCGGCAAAGAGTTGGCTGTGTACCACGGTGTCTGGAGCTCGAGTTGGGCTGCGACGTTGATGCCGCCAACGCTGCACGCCTGCCACTGCCGGTAGGCCGCCATGATCGCCTCAGATTCCTCCTGCGTCGGCTCGATCGCACGCTCGTAGCGCTTGAACTCCGGTGCGGTCGCCGTGTTCGCTTCTTCCAGGTGTGTGACCAGCTCCTCGCGGGTCATCGGCTCGACGGTGCATTCTTCGGTGGTCGGGTACGGAATCGAGGAAGTTTCGGCGTCGTCGGGGACGGTTGCAAATGGCACCGTAGCGAAGTTGCCGGAATCGTCGCCCCCACCCCCGCCGCCTGGGCCGTTCGCGCTGAACACGGCGTACGTGAGGGCAATCACGGCGACGATCAGCAACCCGGTCGAGAGCAGGTGTAGGTGACGGGTCCACGCGGGCGGGGTGAGGCGGCGGCGTGGTTTCCGACGCGGTATCGGCAGGGGCGTGCTGGCGGGCAGGGTGGCATTCATGGTTGATCTCCGTGGTTGAGTGCTCGTCCCGGGACGCATCCCCGCCTGTTCGGCGAGGCCGAGAAACCGGTCGACACCGTCCCGCAAGGCGGGGTCGAGGTTTTCGGCGAGGGAACCGTCGGAGGGGGTATCGGCGAGCGAATCGAGGTAGTCGTTGAGCGCGTCGTGCTGGTCGTCGTGGTGGCGCATGTCGTCTGCTCCAGTCACCGGTCCGGACGGCGGTAGCGGGCGTGGTCGGGTTCCGGAGACGTCTCGTCCATCAACTCCCGGATCTTCGCGAAGGCGCGGAACTGCGCGCTCTTGACGGCGCCGAGCCCCATGCCGAGCTGGTCGGCGATCTCCTGGCCGGTGTAGCCACGCAGCCGCAACCGGATCACGTCCCGCTGGGTGCTGGTGAGCTGGTCGACGATCGCGTGAAGACGCTCGCGCGCCTCCCGGATCTCGACCAGCTCCAGCGGACCCGGTTGCGGGTCACGGTGGTCGAGGAGGGCGTCCTCCGAGGTCGTTGGACGCTGCCGCCGGTAGCTGTCGGCGATGGTGTTGCGGGCGATTTGGTAGAGCCAACCCCGGAACGAGCCCGAGCGGTAGGTGGGCAGCCCCCGCAGTGCGCGGAGGAACACCTGGCTGGTGATATCTTCGGCGCGGTGCGGATCGCCGACCCGGCGATAGACGAACGCGTGGAGCTCCGGGCGGTAGCGTTCGTAGAGATCAGCGAACGCGGCCGGGTCGCTGCGCGCCGCGGCGACGAGCATGTCGTCGTCGGGCTCGTCCGCCTCAGGCGTGTCCGGTCTCCAGGGCATCCTCATCGGGACTCTGCTGGGTGCATGACGAATGGCCTCCACAGGTGAACGGTATCGGCGCGAGCGCCGCGTGTGGTCGGTGCCGTGATCGATCGTGGCACTCGGGACAACGCCAGCATGGCCCAAAAGTTTCGATGCGGGTGATTGCTCGCACCCAACGTCACGTGCGGCTGGCGAGACGGATTTCTGGGCCGGCCGGCGGCATGCCTGCAAGACTGAGGTGAAATACGGCAGAATAGCACTGGCAATATCCGGGGACGCGCAACCACTCGGCGCGTTTCAACGTATGTATGTATGAAACAGATGTGACACGGGCGGGCGAGTCGGCCCGCACACCACCCTGGGATGGGGAGCGGAAAGCAGATTGATGGGACAACTCCTGTTCGAAAATGAGGCAGGGATACCGTACTACGGCCTGCCAGGGGTATGGGTGCGCCGCGTGACCGGCCGCCTTCGCGATACGGTGCTGCCCGATACGGGCGAGGGCTCGGAATCCGAGCCGGAACACCCCGCGTGGGCCGGGCGCATCGGGCGGGTGACGTCGCGGTTGCTGCTCGTGGCGGCCGTCGCGCTGCTGGTGTCGGCGATCGGGCTCTTTGCCTTCAGGGCGGCATATGCCGACAAGGTGTTGCCGGCGATCGCGGTCGGCGATGTCAATGTCGGTGGCATGACGGTCAATCAGGCCGTCGCCACCGTGGAGCAGCGTGCCGCCGAGCTCGAACGCGGCACCGTCACGTTTACCTGGAACGACCAGGAATGGACCCCGACCCTGGCGGAGCTCGGCGCGGAGATCGATGTCGACGCGTCTGTCGACGCCGCGTATGCCCTGGGGCGCGAGGACAACGCGGTGGCGCGGCTCGGGATCGCCAACGAGCTGTTGCGGGGCGACGAGCATGTGCCGTTGCGCACGACCGTCGATCGCGCCGTCCTGGCCCAGTGGTTCGAGTCGGTCAATGCCGATATGGATCAGCGGGCGGTCGATGCCACGCTGGTGATCGATGGATCCGAGGTGACGATCTCGCCGGAGCAGAACGGTACGGTGGTCGATGAGGCTGAGGCAACCGAGTTGATCCTCGGTGCGCTGCAGGAGCTCGAGCCGGTCGCCGTCGAGCTGCCGACGACCGTTGAGTTGCCGGCGATATACGCCGATGATCTCGAATCGGCGCGCAACGACCTGGCGGGCGCGCTTGATTCGCCGGTGAAGGTCACGTTCGAGGGGGAGGCGTGGGATATCCCGCCAGCCGAGCTGGCGCGGTACCTGACGATCGAGACGACCGCCGTCCCCGGCGGACCCAGCGTGACGCTTGGCTTCGAGCGCGACGCTCTTGCCGGATACCTGCGGGATGAGTTTGCCGGCAGTATCAATCGGAAACCGGTCGATGCGCGGATTGCGTGGAGCGCCGACCAGGGCGGCGTGGTTGCCCTCGACCCGAGCACCGACGGCGCCGCGTTGCGTTCCAGCGCGTTCGCCGACGACGTCGCCGGGAGCTTCCTCGGCGATCGCGACCTGGTCGAGATCCCCGTGGTGGTGACGAAGCCGGAGATCGATTCCAACAATCTCGACGCGCTGGGCATCGATGGCCGTCTCGCCCGGGGAACGTCCAACTTTGTCGGTGGGGCGGAAGCCCGGGACAACAACATCTACGTCGGCACCAATTTGCTCAATGGCGAGTTGATCGCGCCGGGCGAGGAGTTCTCGTTCAACGGCGCGGTCGGCGAGATCACCTACGACAATGGGTTCCTCGACGCCGGGGTGATCGAGAACGGGATCATCGGCCGGGATGTCGGTGGCGGCATCTGCCAGGTGTCGACGACCGTGTTCCGGGCGGCGCTGCTGGCCGGCATGCCGATCACCGAGTGGTGGCCGCATACGTTGCGCCTGCTCGGGTACGAGCGGGACGGATGGACGGCGGGGTACGATGCTTCCATCCTGCAGGCGGGGTCGAACCCCGAGTACTGGGGCGACTTCAGGTTCCGCAACGATACCGATGGCTACATGCTGGTCCACGCCTGGAACGACTACCCGTACAACATCGTCGAGATCTACGGCAACGACGATGGCCGCGAGGTGCAGGTGGGCGACGCGCAGTTCGCCACTCCGGGGGGCGACGGCTATGCTGCATGGTTCACCCGCGTGATCACCTACGCCGATGGCACTGTCGCCGAACGCACGTTCGAAAGCTACTACTCCCCACCGGGCGAATAACGCCAGGACCCGGGATCATTGCAAGATCGCAAACGGGCCGCGACTGTCGCGGCCCGTTTCGTGTTGCCGGCCATGTCGTTGTTTGGTGGTCTCCCGATCCGATGCCAAGCGGCATTGCCCGCTATGCACCGTGGCGTGGATGCGCGATGGATGCGCGTGCAAGCCCCGCTACTGTCCCATCACGGACCCCCTCACCTCTCGGTGGACGGGCCATGATGCTCGTACTGGTTGGTGTCATGGTGCCGGAACACAATGACGCCGCTGGATCGCAGACATCCAGCGGCGTCATCGAGGAGTGTGGTTCCGGTCGGGAGAGGGGCAGCACGACCCTCGGGGATGCCCGTCCGGACAAAACAGGGAAGGGATATCGGTGATCGCGGCGGCGAGACGCGGGAACCGGCGGTCAAACCGGCCTGGGTCAGGAGGAGGGAAGCGCTCGCCGCCGCCTCGTCTCCAAGAAATCCGACTGTTCAGGTCGGATACGTTGGATTGACTCTACGATACCTGTTCACGGGCCGGAAATCAAGGGTTGATATTCAGGAGTTGAGTAGCCACCGATCAGGTCCGGAATCCGCTGCCGCTGGTGCCGGCGCCGGTCGCGATCCATGCCTCGAGCTCCGCCAGGAAGCGGTCGAGGTTCTCGAGATGGCAGGCGTGGTCGCCGGGGAGCCGCAGCAGTGTCGCGTTCGGGGCGATCGAGGCGATCTCCTCGGTCATGGCGATGTCCGTCTCCGTGGAGTCTGTCCCCCTGACGGCGAGGATGGGGATGGCCAGCGCCCGCAGTCGTTCGATCGAGTCGGAGAAGGCGCTGATCGCGCCGATCGTCGTCAGTGATTGCCGATTGCGCACCATGATTGGCCAGCGGGGATGCGATTCGACGTCCGTCTCCGGTGTGCCAATGCCGGCCCGGACCAGGAAGGCCTTGAGGTCGTCGACTGTGACGGTTTCCAGCTGCGCAAACGCGCGGTCAAACGCCTCGCTGCTGGCCAGCGCCCCGGCGGCCCGGCCGGTTGCGCGGAGTACCCAGGAGGCCTCCGGCTCGATCAGCGTCAGCGTGCGCACGCGCTCGGGGTACTCCAGCGCGAAGGCGAGGGCGATGCCTCCGCCCAGTGACCAGCCGGCCAGGTCGACGGTCTCCAGACGCAGCAAATCGACGGTCGCCAGCAGCGCGTCGCGTTCGTCCTCGATGCGATACGTCTCGGGGATCGGCTCGCCCGCCTCCGCCAGCTCGATGCTGCGCGGTTGAACGCGCACAACCGTGTGGGATTGGGCGAGTCGCTCGGCCGGGCTGATCCACGATGCCCAGCCGGTGAGGATGCCGGGCACCAGCACGATGGGGTCACCCGTTCCGGTGACGTCGTGCAGCAGTGGCCGGATGTCGGTCGGTCGGACAGGTTTCGAGGTGGTGTTCGCGCGCATGTCGGGCTCCTTTCAGCGCGGATGGTGCCGGATGTGTCAACCGAGACCGTGGCAGAAGGCTCGGATCGATTGGGCCAGGTCGTCAGGGTGGTCGAGATATGGGGTGTGGGCGCCGGCGATTTCCTTTAAAGAAGTGCCCATCTGGTCAGCCACCCAGGCGGACGAATCGTGGACCCAGTGCCCCCTGCTTTCGATGCCGGCGGCGGCGAGTGCGGGCACTGTGCAGGCCGAAAGGGCGGCTGCATCCGGCACGAACTGCACGAGTGCCGGCAACTCGATGCCAAGGAAGACCTCGGCGTTTCCGAGCATTCGATTTCGCAACTCAGGGTCGAGGTTGTCGTAATTCGCATCGCTGAAGAAGTATCGACAGAGCTTCTCCTGCGCCCCGCGCGGTCCCGACGTCGCCAATCCTTGCTCGACCATCGCCTGGAACGCTGCGCCGATTTCCGCACCGTTCGCCAGTACCGGTGGCAGTGTCGCCTCGTGGATGAAGGCGCCGCGCAGGGTGTCTGGGTGTCGCAGCATCAGGTTCAGCAGGATGACCGATCCGGCACTGTTGCCGAACACGGCAGCCGGAGCCAGATGGAGGGCATGCAGCAGCCCGGCGGCATCGTCGGCCTGCTCGTCGATCGTGGTGTTCTCCCAGCCGTCGGGTGGTGGGCTCAACGAATTGCCCCGGCGGTGGTAGGTGACGACGGTGAACTCGTCCGCAAGGCGCTCGGCGACGTGCTGGAACATGCCACCATCACCGGTCATGCCCGGAATGAACAGCAGGGGAGGGCCATTTCCGCGTATCTCGTGGTAGAGATCCGCGCCGTTGACTCGCGCGGTGCTGGCGATCGTTCTGTTCGTGACGTCGACTCGGCTCATGGTCAACCTCCGTTTCTGGCGTTTTACGCCGGTTGGTGGGTTGACTGCATGGTGACAGGGGGCAAGGAGGGCCGCATCGGGCGATCGCCCTATTTTTCGATCGACCCGGCCAGGAGGTCGTGCTCCATCGCGAAGAGCGCCGCGCCGGCGCGGGTGGAGACACCGATCTTGTCGTAGATGTGCTGGATGTGGTGGCCAGCCGTCTTCGGTGAGATGGAGAGAGCGGCGCCGATTTCCTTGTTCGACAGGCCGCGCGTAGCGAGGCGCAGCACCTCGACCTCGCGGTCGGTGAGTCCGGCGGGCCAGGTGTGCCGCGCGGGGACGGGCGCGTGTCCCGCGGCCTCCAGCACCGCGCGAACCGACTCGCCATCGAACGAACCGTGCTCGACGCCGGCCAGCAGCACACTGGCGGCGTGTTCCGGCGTGTGGGCAGGTCGATACGGGCGCGGCTCGGTCATCTCGTGGTAGGCGACGGCAGTGGCGAGCAATCGTGCCTCCGCCGGGATGGCAGGGGCGGTGACCTGCCGATAGTAGCCCGAGCCGTCGAGGCGCTCATGGTGCATGCCGGCGATAGGCGCGAGCTCGGCCAGCGGCGGGCAGTGGCCCAGGATTCGCTCGGTGTAGTAGGGGTGTAGCCGCACCTGCTCCCATTCCGACGATGTAAGCGGTCCGGACTTGTCCCAGATACCGCTGGGCACACCGACGCGGCCGAGATCGTGCAGGTATCCGGCATGTCGGATGCGGTCGGTCTCGTCGTTCGGCAGCCTGCAGGAGCGCGCGGCGGCATCCGCCAGGCGCGCCACGCCGGTCGAGTGGCCGTGCAGGCAGGGTGACTTCAGGTCGGTCATGTCGGCGAAGGCGCGCGCGACATCGTCGACGCGGGCGGCAGGGAGCGACCGGCAGGGCTCCGGTTCGGCGTCGAGGATGGCGAGCAACGGGTCTCTGGCGTCGATCTCGGCCAGCAGTGCCCGCCCGTGAACGGCGAAGGTGTTCGCGACGTCGGGGTCGAAGGCGGCGCCGGAGCGGGTGCGGATGGTGTTGAGGGCCGCGTCGGCGCCGCCAAGGATGTGGAACAGCATCGCCTGCCCGGCGACCTGGGTGATGCGCGCGGCCGGGGCGATCTCGTCGCCGGAGATGCCAGGCACGCCCTTGCCATCCCAGCGGGTGTGAACGGCATCGAGGCCGCGCTGCACGTCGGGCGGAAGCCCGAGGCGGTCGGCGACGCGGACTGCCACCTCGCAGGTGGATCGCTTGAGTTCCCGCGGGAACGATGGACCCGCGCGCATGACGTTGAAGATTGCCCGGGCACGTACCGGCAGCGGCTGATGTCTGGCGACGCCGGTGAGCATGAATACGAGCGTGTCCCGGAGGCTTGTGTCGTCGGCCTTTCCGCCCGCCTGGATCAGCGCGATATCGTCCCCGCCCGCAATCGCGGCGGTCTCGTGCGCGTAGGCGGTGCAACCGACGTGCTGCAGCAGGGTGGTGTAGTAGACCGTCGCCACATCCTGTTCGGTGATATCCATGCACCGGGCGAGGGCAGTGGCGAGAAGCGTGGTGCGGGCGGCGGAGTCGGCAGGCGCCCCCAGACCCAGATCGGTGACCCGGGAGAGCGGGGCGAGCAGTTCGGCCAGCCGGAGCGATGCCATGAGATCCCTCCTGGTCCGCCGCCATTCGCGCGCCTGGGGCCAGTGCGTCGCGTTGGGTGCAGCGGGTTAGTGCATGACCAGCATCGAGGTGGTCACCGCGCGGAGAAGCGACGTCGTGGTGCTGCCGATCATGCGTGTGCGGATGCGCGAGTGGCCATAGGCGCCCATCACCAGCAGTTCCACTGCAAGCTTGTCGACCTGCTGGACGATCAGCCGGTCTGGATCCCCCGCCATGAGCGATTCGGAGATGGAGTATCCCGCGTCGCGGAGCCGGGATGCGGCCGTGGCAAGCCGGTTGCGTTCGTCTGCCGTGTCCTTGCCGACCATCACCAGATGCCCTTCGGCGCTCGTGAGGACGGGGTTGCGGATCAGGGCGTCCACCGCGCGTTCGGCACTCCGGCCACCGTCGTAAGCGATGAGAAACCGGGATACCGGTCGGAATTCGGCGGCCGCGATCACCACCGGGCGGGTGCTGGCCCGCACGAGGCGTTCCAGGTTGCGGCCGAGGTGTTCAGGTGCCTGGTCTTCTTCGGTACCGCGTCGGCCGACCACGATCACCCGGGCGGCCGGTTCATGGTGTGCGATGTGGTCGGCCAGCTCGCCATGGGCCAAGCGCTGGTACACCGTCTCGACGCCGTGCCCGTGGATGCGAGCGGCCGCGGCGTCGAGCAGTTTTCGCCCGGATTCGTGCTCCAGCCGGTTGCGTTGCTCGTCCAGCTCCGCGAGCTCGGCCATCAGCGCCCCGCGTGAGCCAACCCCAAGTTGACCGCTCCGGTCCGGGGCGGGCTGCGCGACGGAGAGGTGGCGATCGAGGACATGCACGACTTCGACCGGTGTGTCGAGCCGGGTCGCGATCCACGCGGCGTGGTCGCAGACACTGGCGGCATAGCGCGAGCCGTCGATGCAGGCAAGTACGGTCATGGAGCGCCCTCCCGGGGTACGGTGTCCGATCAATGGCCCGGCGCGAGATCGAAGGCGTCTGGCTTGTCGTGGATGGCCAGCCGGTCCACGATGGTTGCGCTCGCCTCATTCATGCCAACGATATCGACTTCGGTTGCATCGCGACGGAACTTCAGGACGACCTTGTCCAGTGCGGCGACGGCCGAAAGGTCCCAGAAATGCGCCTGGCGGACGTCGATCGTGACTTCCTCGAGCGCCTCGTGAAAATCGAACGCCGCGAGGAACTGCTCCGCCGATGCGTAGAACACCTGTCCCTTCACGACATAGGTCCGGCGGCGGCCGTCGTCGGAGATCGTCGACGACATCTGGAAGATCTGGCTGATCTTCCACGCAAAGAAGATGCCGCTGAGCAGGACGCCGACCAGTACACCAATCGCCAGGTTGTGGGTCGCCACGACAACCACGACCGTTGCCACCATGACGACGCTGGAGGTGCGGGGGTGTGTGCGGAGACTGCGGATCGACCCCCAGCTGAAGGTGCCGATGGATACCATGATCATCACCGCCACCAGCGCCGGCATCGGCACGCGCCCGACGATATCGCCGAGACCAACAACCAGGATGAGCAGGACGATCCCCGCGATAAAGGTGGAGAGCCGCCCGCGGCCACCCGACTTCACGTTGATCACCGATTGGCCAATCATCGCACACCCGGCCATGCCGCCGAGAAACCCGGTGGCGATGTTGGCGATGCCCTGTCCGGTGCTCTCGCGATTCCGGTTGCTGCCGGTGTCGGTGAGATCGTCGACGATCGAGGCGGTGAGCAGGGATTCCAGCAGCCCGACCACGGCCAGCGGCACGGCGTAGGGCAGCAGGATCAGCAGGGTGTCGAGATTGAACGGGATGTCCGGGATCAGGAAGACGGGGAGGGAGGACGGAAGCTCGCCGAGATCAGCCACGGTGCGGACTTCCATCGGGAAAGCGACCGACACCGCCGTGAGCACGATGATGCTGACGAGGGGGGACGGGATGACGGTGGTGAACCGGGGCAGCAGGTAGATGATGGCGAGCCCCGCCGCGACCATCGGGTAGGTCTGCCAACCGACATCTCTCAGCTCGGGAAGCTGCGCCAGGAAGATCAGGATGGCGAGCGCATTGACGAAGCCGGTCATGACCGAATTGGAGACGAAGCGCATGACCCGGGCGAGTCCCAGCACGCCCGCGCCAATCTGGAGAAGCCCGGTGAGGATGGTGGCCGCGAACAGGTATTCGAGCCCGTGGTCCTTCACCAGATCGACCATCAGCAGGGCCATGGCGGCGGTCGCGGCGGAGATCATCCCCGGTCTGCCGCCCGCGATGGCAATGACCACCGCCATCGAGAACGAGGCGTAGAGGCCGATTTTGGGATCGACACCGGCGATGATCGAGAAGGCGATCGCTTCCGGGATCAAGGCGAGTGCGACGACGAGCCCGGCGAGGATATCGCCGCGAACGTTGCCGAACCATTCCTCACGCCACACTGACCAGTCTCCGAGTGTCATCTCGACAGGTACCTTCCGCACACGATGGCCGAGGGCGGCACGTGCGACCTTGCCACCGGAACCGAGTGCTGTTGCTTGCTGCGGTTTGGGAAGCGTCGATCCGCGCTGGATCGACCGAGGGTAGCATACCAGACCTCGGCTGGACCGACGGCGACCGGCGACAACGTTGGCTCTTGCGCGTGTCTGGCTATCCTTGTGGGCGGAGACTGCGACGCTGTGGCCATCGTTGTCGGAGCTCGGCGAGCGCGTCGCGGCAGATGGCGTCGAGCTCCGGACGCTCCGTGGTTGGGTTGTTGCCGTGAAGCGTCCACTTGGCACCGGTGCGATGGTGGAAGATGACGCTGCCGTCGAAGTCCGACTGCTCCAGTGCGGCGGTCATGCGGCGGGTGCCGTGGGATGTGTCCTTGAGGTAGAAGACCGTTTGCGGTCGCTCATCCGGCATGGCGTAGGGCTGCTCGAGGCGGCGCCATGCGAAGTGGTATGTCTCCTTGTCGCCGTAGATGTAGCGGTAGTAGATGTCTGACCAGGCGTTGTAGTGCACGGCGAGGTTGAGCGGGACCCAGCAGCGCTCCGTGTCAATGATGAGCTGACCACTCTCGACCTCAAGCTCCTCGCGGTACGGCACGTCAAACAGCGGCCACACCGGGGATTCCGGCAGGTGGCTGTGGTTGTCCGGCCAGAAGATCGCGCCGGTGCGTTTGTATTCGGGCAGGGCGAGCAGTGTTGCCGGATCGACCAGGGGCACATTGTCCGCATCCAGCAGGATGACGTGGCGGAATGGCGAGTGCAGGGTGGCGTACGCCTTGCACTCCCACGGTCCGAGCCGACGGATCGGGTGGCGACGCCGCACATCGAAGGCGTCGACAGGCTTGACGTCGAACCGTCGCAGGAGGTCGCGCATGTCCGGGGTGAGGTCGTCGGGGCCGAGATGCCAGATCTGGATGGGGAGCTGCGAACCCACGACATCGCGGAGGTTGGTGAGCGCCACCCAGGCATTGACGAACGCCTGCTCGCCGCCCGCCACCATGACGATACCGGCACCCTGCATCGCTGGTGGCGAGGAGAC
>JAUIGA010000057.1 GCA_030430125.1 Chloroflexia bacterium
GGGTGTCGACACGGTTCGCCTGCTTCCGGGGAACATCGGGTTGCTGAAGCTCACGTCGTTCTACACCTACGACCTGGCGGTTGCGGCACTCGGCGCTGCCATGGAGCTCATCCGCCATTCGGCGGGACTTGTACTGGATCTCACCGGCAATGGTGGGGGCGACGACGAGACCGCCGACGCGGTGATGGAGACCTTCCTGCGGGAGGGGGCGCCGCGACCCCTGCTTATCGAGTCCCGCGATGGACCTGAAGCGCCCAGGGCACCCACGACGTTACGCTGGCCGCGCTACGGTGCACACCGACCCATGGCCATCATGATCGATCGGCGGACGTTCTCGGCGCCGGAAGCCGTCGCGTACGCATTGCAGCAGGAATCGCGAGCGGTCATCGTCGGCAGTCGAAGTGGCGGCGGCGCAAACATGGTCGGCGATGCGACCCCGTTGCCGCGCGGGTTCCATCTCGGCATCCCGATACACAGACCCATCGGGCGCAACAGCGGCACCAACTGGGAAGGGCACGGCGTGCAGCCGGATGTCGAGGCGTCGGGTGAGGAAACGCTCTGGCGTGCCTGGGAGATCGTGCGACAGCAGCTCTCCGGTACAGGCACGTAGAAGCACGGGGTTTGGATCGATCGTTGGCGCAAACGTGCTTGCCCGCGATTCAGAAGGACAACCTCCGGTCAGGCGTCGATTTCGGCGATCGCCATTCGACCATTAGGCGAGCGCTCGTCACGTACCGGAGGTGACCATGAAGTACCTGTGCCTGATCTATTACGACGACCGTTGATCGAAACCATGCCCGCCGCGTACCGCGATGCGGTCCTGGTTGACGACGGGCCGTGGGGCGTCATCGACGCGTCATCCCTGCAACCGGTGGAGTCCGTCACCACCGTCCGGGTCCGGTTCGACCGGCTGCACGTCGCCGACGGCCCGGTCTTCGAATCCGGGGACCAGCTCGGGGGGTATTGTGTCATCGACGCGCGGGACCTGAACGAGGCCAATCGCCTGGTGGCGAAGCTGCCCGTGGCGCGGTACGGCAGCGTCGAGATTCGACCCATCAGGGAGTTGGAAGCTGCTCCGGTTCCGACGTTGTCCGTCGTCGACGAAAGTCGCGAGCAGCGGGCCACCTGAGCGAGGCGGTCGTCAAACGAGGTCTGGATTTGGATCGGGAGGCGGCTGGCGGCCAGGCTTCGCCGCCTCGTACGCCTGTCGCAGCTGCTGCGACACGGGCGGCCCGTCGTGCGCCGGCGCCGGGATGTCCAGGTGCACCTCCCGCAGTTCATCCATGAACCGGTCCCACATCGCCGGGCCGCCGTCGGCGAGGAGCTGGGCGCGGATGCCGAGCTCTTCGCTGACCGGCAGGTACTTCACGCCCCAGGCGCCGATCTGGGCCAGCACCGGCAGCAGCTCGATGCCCTTCTCGGTGAGCGAGTAGATCGCCTTCTGCTTGTGGGTCGGGTCATCCCGCTTCGTGACGATGCCCTCCGCGACGAGGCGGGCGAGGCGGTCGGCGAGGATGTTCGAGGAGATGTGCTCCTCGGACCGCTGCAGCTCCCGGAAGTGCCGCTTGCCGCCAAACATCATGTCGCGAATGATCAGCAGCGTCCACCGGTCGCCGAAGATCTCGACGGACATGTTGATCGGGCAGCGCGACCTGTGATGTCCTTTCCCGTCCATGTGCCCGGAACCTCCACGAACAACCAACTGCTTGCATTGTCGCACCGTTGATGCTACGATGCAACCAGTTGTATAACGCAATCAGTAACAACCGCGACATATCAATCCAACGCGCAGGCATCATCGAAGGGAGCAACGGATGGCACCAGTGTTTACGGGGATGACCGTCTCGCTCGACGGATTCGTCGCCGATCGGGACGGTGACGTTGGCCGCCTGTATGCGGACTTCGCCGACTTGCAGGGCAGCGCCTACATGGACCCCTTTTCGGCGAGACTGGCGCCGTTCTCATGGGACGGCGCACATTCGACATGGCCGGCGATCCGAACTCCTGCGCCGACGACTACGAATTCCCGGTGGCGATCTTCGTGGTGACGCACCACCCGCCGGCGGTGATGCCGAAGCAACACGACCGCCTGACCGTCACCTTCGTGACCGATGGCGTCGAGAGCGCCGTGGCTCAGGCGCGGGCCGCGGCGGGCGACAGGGCCGTGACGGTAGTCGGCGGCGCCAGCCTGATCCGGGACTTGCAGCTGGCGGGGCTCGTCGACGAGCTGGATGTCGATGTGATACCGGTGTTCCTGGGCGACGGGCTGCGGTGGTTCGATTCGCCGTCGCTTGAGGGCGTGCGGCTCGAGAAGATCAGGGTGCGGGAGATCGGGGTACGAACGAACTTGCGCTTCCGGGTTGTGAAGGATGCGTGACGATGTCGGCCCAGACTCCAGCGACCGATTGGCAACCACGACGCAGAAGCACGTCATGTGCAAGGTGAGCGCAGGCTCCCTGAATGGCTACATCGCGGGACTGAACGACAGCGTAAAGATTGGGCTTGACGCAAGCAACACCAACTTCGAGCCGGAGCGTGTGATCGCATCTACTGCCGTCACGCACATCCGCTATCGCATCGCCAGGCTGTAGTAGCGGACATTGTGTCTGCTTGCGCGCGAGAAGGAGACGACCGATGAGCACCTATGTCCTGATTCACGGCGCCGGCGACGTCGGCTGGTATTGGCACCTGGTGGAGGCCGAGCTGCGAGGGCGCGGTCACGATGTCGTGGCGGTGGATCTGCCCGTCGATGACGACGCGGCTACCCTCTCGGACTACGCCGAAACCGTGGTCGATGCCGTCGGCGATCGAACGGACCTGATCGTGGTTGCCCACTCCTTCGGCGGGTACACCGCGCCGATCGTCTGCGATCGCCTGAAAGTGGATCTGTTTGTCGGCGTGGCGGCGATGGTTCCTGTTCCTGGCGAATCGGCGAGCGAGATGTTCACCAACACCGGCTACGCGCAGCCGGAGCAAGAGGACTCCAGCGACCTGGCCGTCTTCTACCACGACGTCGAGCCCGAGCTGGCGAAGGAGGCGCTCTCGAAAGGCAGGAACCAGTCCGGGACGGCATGGAACGAGCCGTGGCCGCTGGCTACGTGGCCGGAGGTGCCGGTGCGGTATGTGCTTGGCCACAACGACCGGGTATTCCCGGCGGACTGGGTGCGAGGGGTGGTCGAGGAGCGGCTGGGCATCACTCCCGACGAGCTCGACAGCGGGCATTGCCTGGCGCTGGCCAGGCCGGCGGAGCTGGCTGCCTTGCTGGAGCGCTACCGGTCGGAAGTCGAGTCCACGGAAGCCGCCACCTGACGCACCAATCGCTGCACGGCATCAAGGCTAGACACCCTGGATGACCGTTTGCCCGAACCCTTCCGCCCTTCAGCACGTATCCTCGTCGTACACCTGTCGAATTCGGATCGGCCCGAGCGACTACGTTGTGACAGCACCGGAAAGCGTGCTGCCAGGAACCCGATGTCTACCGTTCGTGCACACAGGAGCAAGAGGATGAGCAAGGTCATTTCCGAGATCACGATGTCACTCGACGGCTACATCGCCGGCCCGAACAACACCGTCGACAATCCGCTCGGCGACGATGGCCAGCGGCTTCACCAGTGGGTCCACGACCTGTTCAGCTGGCGGGAGCAGCACGGTGGTGCCGGTGGCGAATCCAATGCGGACGACGAGATCATCAAGGAGTCGATCGACGCCACCGGTGCGACGATCCTGGGGCGCGGCATGTTCAGCAACGGCGAGGGGCCGTGGGGCGACGATCCGTTTCGGGGACATTGGGGCGACAACCCGCCGTATCACCATCCCGTATTCGTCCTCACCAGCCACCCGCGTGAGCCGCTGCCGATGGAGGGCGGCACGACCTTCTACTTCATCACCGATGGGATCGAATCGGCTCTCGACCAGGCGCGGGAGGCGGCTGGCGACAAGGCGGTGAACATCGCCGGTGGCGCGAACGCGATCCGGCAGTACCTGGCGGCCGGACTGATCGACCAACTGCAGGTCCACATCGCGCCGATGCTGCTTGGGGGCGGAACCCGCCTCTTCGATGGCATCGACGCCAGCGGGATCGCGCTCGAACCGGAGCGGGTGATCGCGTCGCCTGCCGTCACCCACATCCGCTACCGCGTCTCGAAGGTGTCGTGACCTGCCATTTGCCGCAGTCTGTTCGCAGGGTCAGGTCCTGGCGGTTCAATCTTTCACGCCAACCCAACCCATGTCATCCAGAGCGGAGGCCGCAGGGCCGGCGTGGCGAAGGATACCCCGGATATTCCGCCCAAGGAGCGAGAAAATCCGGTCCGTGGCTCCGTCGCTGCAATCATGTTGGTGGGTGATCATCAAGCTCAGGAGAACGGACCGGATTGCCCAGCGCGAAGCGCCGAGGTAATCCGGGGGATCCCTCGACACGGCTGCGGCGCCGGGGCGCCTTGCCGGCTCGGGATGACACTGTTTCGTTGTTATCAAGGTTCTGCGGGCGCCCAACATGGCCAACGTGAGTCAGCCATGTTTCCGAGGTG
Source organism: Chloroflexia bacterium (assembly GCA_030430125.1). Taxonomy (GTDB): domain Bacteria; phylum Chloroflexota; class Chloroflexia; order Thermomicrobiales; family UBA6265; genus JACCVC01. The sequence goes on from JAUIGA010000057.1 coordinate 4,527, forward strand.
TATCTCTCCTTGGGGCGAGGGCCGGTTCCGAGCGTCCGGTTGGAACGGGTTCCGACAGGGCTGTATCGTACGGGCGACGACATCTCGCAATCCGCCAGGACACCCCAATCGTGGCCCGCACCCGCATGCAGCAGCTCAGAACCCTGGAACGCGACGTTCGCACCTGTGACCGATGCGTCGTGGCCGGGCACCTGCCCGAGGCGCACCCCGTCATCTGGAACCCGGTGGCGGGGCGCAACATGGTCATCGGCCAGGCGCCGGCGCAGGGAGCGCACCTCGCTGAGCGGCCATGGTCCGGACCGTCCGGTGCGCTCATGCGCGCGTGGTTCGCGACGGCCGGGTTCGACCCTGAGCGATTCCACGACGACTGGTACTTCACCAGTATTACCAAGTGTTTCCCCGGCAAGGCGGCATCCGGCACCGGCGACCGCTCGCCGTCGGCGGCCGAGCGCGCGTTGTGCCGACCGTATCTCGAGGTCGAGCTGGCGTTGATCCGACCGGCACTGATCGTCACCCTGGGGCGGTTGGCGGCCGACGCGATCATCCCCGGCGCGCGCTCGAGGACGCTGCGGGAGCTGGTGGAGACCGTCTGGCAGGTCGATGTGGGCTATGGCGACGTGCCGGTGGTGGCGCTGCCGCACCCATCGGGCGTAGGGCGGTGGCTCAACGACCCGGACAATCGTGCCCGCGTCGATCGGGCGATGGAGCGATTGGCGCTAGCGTGGGGGAACACCCCGATGCTCGGCGGGGGTGCGCCGTGACCACATACATTCTCGACCGCGAGCCTCCGCCCGCCGATCGGCGCATTCTCTATGGCGACCACCCGCTGCAATTCGCCGACCTGCGCCTGCCGGAAGGCGAGGGGCCGCACCCGGCGGTGATCGCGATACACGGCGGATTCTGGCGCAACGCCTACAGCCTCGACCACCTGGGACACCTCTGCGCGGCGCTGACCGCGCGGGGGATGGCGACCTGGAACATCGAATATCGCCGTGTCGGCGATCCGGGCGGCGGATGGCCCGGATCGTTTCTCGATGTAGCGGCTGGGTCGCGCTTCCTGTTCGACCACGCGGCCGAATACGGTGTCGATGCCGGGCGGTTGATGGCGCTTGGCCACTCGGCGGGAGGCCACCTGGCGGCGTGGCTGGCCAGCGTCGCGAATGTGCCGCCGGACAGCCCCATGCGCACGGAACCGCTGCGCTTCCAGGGGGTGGTGTCGCTGGCTGGCGTGCTCGACCTGCGGCGTTGTCACGAGCTCCGCCTCAGCAATGACGCGGTTGTGGGACTGCTGGGCGGAACACCGGGCGAGGTGCCCGATCGCTACGCCGCGGCCTCGCCGGTCGCGCTGGTCCCGCCAGCCTGCCCGGTGCTGCTGATCCACGGACTTGCCGATGAAAACGTGCCGGTTGAGCTCAGCGAGCGGTATCAGGAGGCGGCACTGGCGGCTGGCGGCCGATCGGCGTTGCTCAGGTTGCCGCGCGCGGATCACTTCGACGTGATCGACCCCGAGTCGACGGCCTGGCCGGCCATCGAGGACGCGATCGCGAGGGTGATACGGGATGCGTAGCGGTCGGCGCTACGAGTCACCGGGGCCGGTTTCGTTCCCTTTCACGAGCTTTTGGTAGGTTTCCGCCGGCCCGAACAGCGCATCCTCGGCCTCGCCGGCGAACACGTGCAGCCCCAGCCGGTCCGAAATCTCCTCGCACACCTTGATGCCGCGCACGCTGGTACCGTAGGCGTCGAGCCCGGGCGAGAAGACCCCGATGCCGAGCTTTCCGGGCACGACCGCGAGGATGCCCCCGCTCACGCCGCTCTTGGCGGGGATACCGATGCGATAGGCCCAGGTTCCGGCGTAGTTGTACATGCCGCACATGTGCATCACGCTGAGCACATCGCGGACGAATTGCGGATGGAGCGCCTGCTCGCCGGTGGCGGGGTTGATGCCGCCGTTGGCGAGCGTGGCGGCCATCATCGCGAGGTCGCGAGACGTCACCTGCACCGCGCATTGGCGCAGGTAGAGCGCGAGGTTGGTCTCGACATCGTGCCCGATCATGCCGAAGCCGCGCATCAGGTAGGATATCGCGCGGTTGCGGTCGGCGGTGGCCATCTCCCGGTCGAAGACATCCTCGTCCACCGTCAGCCGGTCGGTTCCGGCGAATCGCCGCAGCGCGCGCAGGATGTAGGCGATATCCGCCTCCTCGTCACCGCTGCGGACGAGGTCGGTCGTCACCAGGGCGCCAGCGTTGACCATTGGATTGTGCGGGCGGTTGTACCGCTCGTCGAAGACGATCGAGATCGAGTTGAAGTCGTCGCCGCTCGGCTCTACCCCCACTCGTTCCAGCACGCGTTCGCGCCCGTGCAGCTCGAGGGCGAGTGCGTAGACGAACACCTTGGAGATCGACTGCATCGGGAAGCGGTGGTCGTGGTCGCCGACTTCGTGGACGCGGCCGTCCATGGTCGCGAGACTGATCGCGAACCGTTCGTGGCTGTGGTCGAACGCTACCGGCTTGTGATAGCCGATCCCTGGGGTGTACCAGGAAACGACCTCGTCGCCAAAGAGCGACAGGTGGCGCCGGTACAACTCCTCCAGCTGCCCGGTGACGCGTTGCTGGATCGGTGGTCTCAACATGCGCACCTCCTCGACGATTTTCCGTGTCTTGAGCGGGATGGACTTCGCGTGTGTCTTGTCCGATGGCCGCTCACCAGGCCCGAGTGATATCGCCTGGGAATGTCTGCGGGTCGGGTCGCGTGTCTCGGTCCTGGAGGGAGGCCACGAGGGCCTCCCGTACGCGAACCGTCCCTGGCGGATCATCCGGCCTCTGTCGTTGACGCCCGGTCCATCAACAACTGACCCTGGGCGACGGTACCCTTGTGGTGCCGCACCACGCCGGAATCAACGCTCGACATTTGGGAGCATACCTGATCAGGGGCCGACCGAATCAGTGACGATTGCTCGCTGGCCGTTTCGGGTATCGTCGCTGGCAGGAGGCGCTCAACAGGATCGCCATGGGCCGGCAGGTGATCATGATTCAGCAGCCGGGTTGCATCCTCGTCGTTTCACGAACGAGCCAGGACGACTCGGTGCAGGTCTTCGAGTGTCATCCTTCTGTTGCCTTCTTGCCGGTGCCATCTGGATCGCCGTGGTCGGCCCGATCGGCTGGCGTCCGGTCCTCCCGAATCACCCCATCACCCGAGCACACGGTGCACAAGCTGTAAAACGTGTCGTCGCCGCCGTAGTCCCACGTGAACCCATGACCCTGGCATCTGGGGCAGGTTCGCTCGCGGGGCTGCACGTCGCGCTCCTTCATGGCTGTCTCCTGTTTGGTTGGTGGGTTCACCCTCAGGATAGCAGACTCGCAGCACGACGCTCGGCGTCGCGACACTCAGCGCTGGCAGCCCTGCACCCATCCCCTGACGTTGTCGAGCTCCGTCTCCAAAGCCGTTGCGCGCCGAAGGCTTGCGGACGTTCGCGTTGCCCGCAGCGCGTGGATCTCCCGCGGCAGGATGATCAAGCAGTTGATCATGAACAGGAGGGTTCGCTCGTGCCCGCGCTCCTGCACATGCGTGAGCAGGTCGTTGCGCTGCCGGTCGTGGTCCATCAGCAAGACCCACAGCAGCGCCTCGTCATAGCCGGGAATGGCGTACCCGGCGTATTCCCAGTCAATGAGCGCCAGCCGGTCGCGGTGCATCAGGCAGTTGGAGAACAGGAGATCGCGGTGGTGGAATTCGGGAGACCATGTGAGCCTGGAGAGCAGAGCCGCGACGCGATCCGCGTCATCCTGCGGGAGCAGCCCCCTGGCGACGTGGTTTGCCAGTCGCTGTTCGGCAGCCTGGAGTGTGGTCTGCTGTGATGGAGTCGTGTGCAACTGCCATCCATTGAGCGCAGGCAGCATATCAAGCAGGAGGGTCATATCGGCGGGGTTGATTGTTCGGCACGGGTAGCGTTGCCGGGCAAGTGGATCGCCATCCAGATGTTCGAGAATCAGGATACCCATGGCCCTGCGACCATCCAGCAGGCGTGGCATCGGCACAGGGGCCCCCTGCATCCGGACTGCCTCGTAGATATCCAGCTCGTGGTTCAGGCGATCCTGCCAGAATGCGACACGGTCGATGAGAATCTTCGCCACGGCGGACTCCCCGAGGTAGGCGCCACCAACAAGGAGACTCTTGGCCGTCCGCGCGATTTCGTGGTCTGGAAGGAAGTCTTCGACGACCGCGCGCAGTCGCGTCATGGCCTCGGCGATCTGAGGGTCGGTGGTCCGGCGGTCTGGTTGTTGTCTCGCCACAGGGCTGCAGCCTCCTGAACACACGGCAGTGTACCCCCGGCGAGCGCCGTTTCCCGGAGCGAGACTCGCCTCCGCCACCCTACGACGCGGTACCAAACGCGTAGCGGCCGGACCTGTGCCGGTCTCACCGTGATGACGCCAACGATCGGTGCCCGCAACGACAGTCGCGCCGGTCGTTGTCAGCCATCGTCACGTGCCGGGCATGACGTTGCAGCCGGCACAGGGCCGGCACTACAGGTTGTGGTTCATTGCGAGGTCGTCTTGTCAGCGAATCGACAGCAGGGGAATCACTGGCCCAGCAGCAGCACGGCGTAGGCCGCCAGCCAGTGCTCGACCATGTAGTCGCTGCCGGTCGCCTGGGCCAGTGAGGCGTCGGCGTGCCGCTCGGCGGCCGCCAGCATTGGCGGGATGCGTGGATCACCGGCCTGCAACCTGTCCGCCAGCGTCACGAACGCCGCGGCCCGGCTCAGGTTCAGCCCCTCCAGGTGGGCCAGCTGTCCATCCGAGGTGTCCGTCACCGCCACCGGCTCGAACAACACGTCCGGCTGCGAGGCGGCGATGCCCGGCAGGAACCGGTCGAGCCAGGTGGAGAACGCATCCGCGGGCAGCACCAGCGACATCAGCTCCGCCTCGGCCAGCGCGCCGGAGAGGAAGTCGGCGCCGGAGGGTTCGTAGTGCGCGGGATAGTCGGCATCCTCGCCGAACAGTCGAATCGCGGCCTCGCGGATCGCGTCGAGCAGGACGCCATCGCCCGCGTCTGTCCGAAGCGTGGCCCAGTCCCACGAGCGCGCCAGGCCGAAGGCGGTGTTGGCGTGCATGCCAACTCGCTGCGGGTAGTGCAGCTTCGGCAGCCAGGCGACATAGCGTTCCGCGAAGAATTCGGCCAGCGGTGTCGCGCGGGCGTGCCAGCGGCGGGCATCGGGATCGTCCCACGTCGCCAGCTCGCTGGTGAGGGTCAGGTACCAGCCCCAGCCGTAGGGTCGTTCCATGCCACCGGCGGCGGGGTCGCGGAAGGTCTCCAGCTCCTGGGTCATGCCCTCGGCGGTCAGGAGCGACTCGACCGCCGAGCGCGCTGCAGCCTCGGCGGGCAGGCCGGGTACCAGTCGCATGATCCGGATCATCAGCCAGTACATCTCCACGCAGGAGTGCCAGTCGTAGGAGCCGAAGAAGACCGGGTGGCGCTCGCGATGCGTCCGATACGGGCCTGGCTCCGCGATGTAGAGGTTGGGGCGATGGGGATACTCGCGGCGGAGATTCTCGATCCCGACCTCGAGCCAGGCGTTGGCATATCGTTCCAGCAGCGAGCGGCGGTGGGTGATGTCGAAAGGCACCGATATGTCCTTCACGTTGCAGGGCGAGTCGAGCAGGGACCCATCGTCGCATGTCGCGTGGCAGGTGTCAGCATCATCGACCGCCCGAATCCGGCATTATGGTCGGGCAGCGATGACTGCCGGGGGGATGACAGGATCAGGCGGACACATTGGTCGATTGACGCAAGCCAGCGCCACCGGCATGATGGTGGGCGACCCTGGAATACCGGATTGCGACAGGGCGCCGAGGGGCATCATGGCCGCCGAGCTGCCGACGGGCCAGGACTATCGACCGCTGCTACCCCGCACGCCGACTGTTGGGCGGGGGCGGGAAGTTGCGGCCGTGGTCGATCTCCTGCGGCTGCCGAATGTCTCGCTCGTGACGCTCACCGGCCCGGGCGGTGTCGGCAAGACCCGGCTGGGCTTCCTTGTGGCGCATGCCCTGCGCAGTGACTTTCCAGATGGTGTCGTCGTCGTGCCGCTCTCGACAATCGGGCACCCGAGCCAGGTGCTGCCCGCCATCGCTCGCGCGCTTGGGTTGCGTGAGGCCAGCGATCGGCGCATGTGGGAACGGCTGCACACGCAACTTTCCGGTCGCGAGATGTTGCTGGTGTGCGACGGCTTCGAGCATGTCATCGAGGTGGCAACGGACATCGCGAACCTGCTGGTCGCCTGTCCGGCATTGAAGGTGCTGGTGACCAGTCGGGAGCGGTTGCACGTAACGGGCGAGCGCGAGTTCCCGGTTGAGCCGCTTGCCGTGCCGTCGGCGGAGACCAGGCTTCCCCTGGACCAGCTCTCCGATATCGACGCGGTCCGGCTCTTCGTGCAGCACGCGCAGGCGTTCCAGCCGGGATTCGCGCTCACACCCGGAAACGCGACGGCCGTCGCCGGCATCTGCCGGCGCCTGGATGGCTTGCCGTTGGCGATCGAGCTCGCCGCGGCGCGCACCCGCGTGCTGCCGCCACCCGCATTGAACGCGCGGCTCGAGCACCGGCTGCCACTGCTCACCGGGGGCGGGCGCGACCTGCCGCTCCGCCAGCAGACGCTGCAGCGCACGATCTCGTGGAGCTACGACCTGCTATCGCCGGTCGAACAGCGCTTCTTTCGGCATCTGTCAGTGTTCGAGGGTGGATTCACCCTCGACGCCGCCGAAGCCGTCTGTGGCGTGCTCGCTTACCCCGCGCTGGATACGCTGAATGGAGTGGTTTCGCTGGTGGACAAGAGCCTGGTCCAGTTCAGCGAAGGCGGCGACGAAACCCGCTACACCATGCTTGAAACGATTCGGGAATTCGGTCTCGACCAGCTCACGGCCGGTGGGGATGAGGTGATTGTGCGCCATCGGCACGCGGATTGGTGTCTCGCCCTCGCCAGGGGGGTCGCCAGTGGCTTCCGGCCCGCGGTCGCGGTGGAGTCGGTCGAGCTGCTGGAACGCGAGCTCGCCAATCTCCGGGCCGGTCTCGCGTGGCTGGATGCCACGGGCCGGGTGGGCGACCTGATTGGCCTGGTGACCGCGCTCGGTCGATTCTGGTACCTGGGTGGTCATGAAGCCGAGGGGTTGCGCTGGCTCAAGCGGGTGCTGGCGCAGTGGCCCGCCGATGCGGCCCCCGGGCGAGTCGACGTGCTGCTGGAGACGGGTGAGCTTGCCCAGACGCTGGACGACCCCGAAGCGTGCGCCTACCTGCGGGACGGACTGGACCTCGCGAAGACGACAGGGGATCGCCACCAGGAGGCCCACGCGACCAAACTGCTCGGGATCCTTGCCGAAGACAGCGGGGCGTATGCCGAGGCCGAACCACTCTTCCGAACGTCGAAGGCGATGTACACCG
>JAUIGA010000058.1 GCA_030430125.1 Chloroflexia bacterium
TGCCTTTCCAGACGCCCCGCCGCGCACGGCGCGACGGTTTCGCTGCAGGCGGGCGATGGACACCGGTGTATCCATCGCTATCCCGCCCACGCATTTAGATAACCATACCGTGAGTCTGGTCAGCGGTCGACCCTGGGGCCGGGTTTCGTGACTCCCCTATCCGGCGACCTCGAAGGTCGATTCCATGCCGTCGGCGAGATGCGGCACGCCGTTCTCACCCGGCAACAGGCAGACGATGGTGTAGGTGCCTGGTTCCAGGTCGGCCAGCAGCAGCCGCCCCTCTGCACCCGATGCGATCGTCGCCTGGCCGATGAAGGTGACCCCTTCGGGCAGCGCCGGGCCTGGCGTGGTCAGCAGCGTGCCGGTCGTCACCCCGTCGTCGAGGCGCAGCACCAGCAGCTCGTGGTCGGTGGCGTCCCGGTTGGTGACGCGGAACTCGACGGCATCGCCGTTGATCCGCGTGGGGTCGAGGGCATACCGATCGTCGGCGATCGTCACATCGATCGGGGCGGCATCGCGCGCGGGCGTGACTGTGCCCGGCTCGGCGCGATCCACCATCCAGATATCCAACCCCTGCACCTGCTGCCGGGAGAAGTACCACCGGTCGACGCGCACCTGATGCCCAGCCTGCCAGACGATGTCGGCGCTGGCCGTCGTGTCGTCCAGCAGTGCGACGTTGGCGATCTCCAGCACGTGGTATTCCGTGGCGGGGAAGGTCGCCGCGATCGAGGCAAACAGGTTCGCTGGCAGCGGGCGGCCATTGCCGACCAGCTGCCCCCGGAAGATCGGTGAGACACGCTCGGCCGCTTCGAGGAACCGCCCTTCGGTCAGGCAGGAGGTAATCGAGGTCGAGGTCGCGGTGAGATCCCGGGTCAACAGGTCGATATCGAACCCCGGGGTCTCGGCGACCGGCGTGGACGGGACGGGCGATGCCGCCGGTGTTGCCCCGACAGGTGTTGCGGCCACCGGCGATGCGTCGGCGGGTGTCGCGCCCGCTGGGGTCGCGGCGACCGGCTCGGTGGTGGGGGCGGCACGGAGATCATCGATGTCGGAGGCGGGCACGAGCACGCAGCTGGTTTCTTCCAGGGGCGGTGCGCCACCGGTGCCGTCATCCTGCGCGGCGGAAACGACGGCGAGCGCCAGGCTGGCGGCGATCGCGGCCGCGGCGACACTGCCGATAGCGCGTTGCGGCCAGCCAGTGAATCGGTGCCGATCGGGTTCGGGTTGAATCCGATGGAGCATGGTCTGGAACGTCCTTTCCCGGGGAATGCTGCCTGGTGACGTGAGGGAAGCCGGGATGCCGGGCATTGTCCGTACATCGTCGGCTCGTGGGGATTGTATCGTATCCGGACTGGCACGACCCGGCACGCGCGCCGTCGAAACGGGGGCATGCGCCTTGCGAATTCGGTGGACATGATGCCCGCTGCGCCGTGCGTGCATACCGGAATGACGCGCCGGCACGGCGGCGAACGGTGATCGAGCGAAAGGACTGAACCCGATGACGAGTCTGGGCCTGTTTCTGCTGCGAGCGGTGGTTGGCGCCATCATGATGGCGCATGGATATCCCAAACTATTCGGCGGCAAGGGCAAGAGCGAGCAGATCCCCGCCGAGGCGACCGAGCCCCTGGGCGAGGCGTTCACCGAAGCGGTCGAGCGGGGCGGTATCGAGCAGACCGCGGGCATGATGGAGCAGCTTGGCATCCCCAACCCGGAGGCGAGTGCGTGGGCGGTGGCGCTGGTCGAGTTCGGCGGCGGTCTGCTGCTGGTGCTGGGCTGGATGACACGCCCGGCGGCACTGGCGATCCTGTTCTCGCAGCTTGTCGCGATCAACAAGGTGCACGCCCGGGAGGGGCTGGTGAGCGGCTACGAGTTCAACGCCGCGCTGATCGGCGCGACGGGCTGCCTCGCGTTGGCGGGGCCGGGCAAGCTGTCCGTCGATGGGTAGCCGGTGATTGACCGTTGACTCGACGGTCGACGTGACAGCGACAGAGGGGGAGCCAGCGCGCTGGCTCCCCCTCTGTCGCTCCTGCTGGCGGATTCCAGGATGGGGGACATCCGGCCATCGGGTAGCCCATGTGCGTGTGATACCTCGAAATGCATGACTGCCGACATGAATTGCCGCTCCTGCGACGTGCTTCGCCGCGTCAACTTCCATGAACCCCGCTGTACCTCGCGCCTGGCCGTGTCGACGGGGTTTCGCCCGCCGATGCGGGGCCAGGTGCGGTATGGTGAGATAGGAATCTGCGACGTGAGGGTGACGTACAGGAGCGCTTCGGATGCACGCTGTCGTTTGGGGGGGGCGATGCTTCCTGTTGTGCCTGCTGGCCGCCATGGCGTTGCCCACAGGCGCAAGCGCTCAGGAGACCAGTGCCGAGCAGGATCTGGCCGAGAAGTACGCGCCGATCGCCTACGTCAAGCAGCAGGAGCGCGCTTGCGATACCCACGGCGAGCCCTACCTGCCGGTACCGGTCGAGATCGTGTTCGACGATCCGGAGGTGTTCCTGAAGCGTCACCGGACCGGTGTCGAGCTCCGGGATCCCGTCGTCGTGGCCGCGCCCGTTGCGCAGGACCTGGCGGGAAAGGACGACACGCACTACCTCGACCTGCCGGGAAATGCCCGCCTGCCCGGGTGCGACTACGAGAAATGGTCCGGCACCAGAATGGACGAGGTCGGTTTGGAGCCGACCGTCTATGCCCGTCTTGCCACGGAAGCCGACCGGCCGGGCACGCTGGTGCTGCAGTACTGGTTCTACTGGGCGTTCGATGACTTCAACAATACCCACGAATCCGACTGGGAGATGGTCCAGCTTGCCTTCGAGGCGGACACGGCCGAGGAGGCGCTGACCCAGGATCCGGCCGAGGTCGTCTTCGCGCAGCACGCCGGGGGCGAGCGCGCCGACTGGGACGACGAGAAGCTGCAAAAGGACGGGGACCGCCTCATCGTCTACCCTGCCGCCGGCTCCCACGCGACCTACTACGGCGATTCGATCTGGATCGGCTGGGGCGCGGGCGGCACCGGCTTCGGCTGCGACGACACGTCCGCGCCGCTCGATGCGGTGCCGCTCGATGTGGTCCTGCTGCCGGACGACCCGGACCCGGACGGTCCGTTCGCCTGGTTGCTGTTCGACGGGCGCTGGGGCGAGCGCCATGCCTGGGAGTTCAATGGGCCGTTGGGTCCGAATGCCGGTACCAAGTGGGACACCCCGGTCAGCTGGACCGACGATGTCCGGCGTTCCAGCCTCTCGATCTCCGGTCACGAGACCATCGGGCCGGGTCCCGCGTCGCTCTTCTGCACGATCTCCAACTTCGCGGGATCAACGGCGACGAGTTTCCCCATCAGCCCGCTGATGATCGGATACCAGGCGGCTGCCGTTGCGCTCGGCCTGGTTCTGCTGATGCTCTGGAACTGGCGATACATCGGTCGCGCATTCGGCGTCTACGCGCGTCGCCTCCCGCTCTTCCTGCTCCTGTCGCTCTCGGTGCTGCCGGTCGCGATCGCCGGTGCCAGCGTGCAGGACCTGATCAGGTCGACCGCCGTCGGCGATTGGGTCGACAGGGTGTTCAGCGGCAGCAACGTCGCCGTGATCCTCGGGACCGGGTTCGCGGGCATGCAGCAGTTCCTGCTGCTGGGGTTGGTGGCTCCGGCCATCATCCACGCCACCAATGATGTGATTCGGCACGACGACAGCGGGTTCCGGGCGTCCTGGGGCGTCGCCCTCCGGGAGGTGCGCACGACGTTCGGGGCCATCCTGCTGAATACCTTGCTGCTCGCGCTGATGATGTTCTCGGTCGTCCTGATTCCACTCGCGGTGTACCGTGGGGTGCAGTGGCTGTACACGCCACATGCGGTCATCATCGACGGTGCCTCGTGGCGGCAGGCGCGGCACGTCAGCCGATCCAGGGTGCGCGGGCGCTGGTGGCGCACCCTGGCGCTCTCCGCGCTGGTCTGGCTGATATCCGGGTTCCCCGGGCCGATCCTGGCGAACCTGCTGCTCCTGACCGGCGTCGTGTCGCTCGACGGCGCGGAATTGGTCTCCAGCGTCATCTACGCCATCGCGTTCACGGTTGCCATAATCACGACGACGCTGTACTACCAGCGGATCGGTGACGCCGAGGCGGCCATGCAGCGCGGTGCTGTCCGGGAGTCGCCGCGCGCGCCAGGGCCAGACGAGGGCACGCCCGCGCCAGCCACGCTGGAGCCGGGGACGCCAACGGCCTGATGGCGCTGCGTCCAGCACCGGCGCTGAACCGGCGCGCCAGCGACGCCGGCACCCCGTTTGCAACCCGATGCCCCTTTGCTATGCTGCCGATATCGTGTCGCATTCGGTAAAGGAGTCACCATGGCAGAGAACGGCGGAAACCTGGACGGACTGATGCGCTGGCGCTGCATCGGCCCGCATCGCGGCGGCCGCGTCGTCGCCGTGGCCGGGAGCTACGACGACCGCGCGACCTTCTACTTCGGCGCGGTCGCCGGCGGTGTCTGGAAGACCACCGACGCCGGCACCTACTGGCGCTGCGTCACCGACGGCTTCCTCAACACCTCGTCGGTCGGCGCGCTGGCCGTCGCCCGTTCCGATTCCAACGTGATCTACGCCGGCATGGGCGAGACCACGATCCGCATCGACGTCTCACACGGCGATGGCCTCTACAAGTCGACTGACGCCGGTCGCAGCTGGAAGCACATGGGGCTGGCCGACACTCGCCATATCGGCAAGGTGCGCGTCCATCCCGACGACCCGGATACGGTCTGGGTGGCGGCGCTCGGGCACGCGTTCGGGACGAACGAGGAGCGCGGCGTCTTCAAATCCACCGACGGTGGCGAGACGTGGCGCAAGGTGCTCTACGTCAGCGACAAGGCCGGCGCGGTCGATCTCTCGGTCGACGAGTCCAACCCGCGCATCCTCTACGCGACGATCTGGGAGGCCTACCGCAACTTCTGGCAGATCAGCACCGGCGGTCCCGACAGCGGCATCTGGCGCTCCACCGACGGCGGTGAGACGTGGGAGGAGCTCACCCACAACCAGGGACTGCCGGCGGGCACGCTGGGCAAGCTCGGCGTCTCCGCCTCGCCGGCGAAGGCCGGTCGGGTGTGGGCGATCGTCGAGCATACCAAGGAAGGCGGGCTGTACCGCTCCGACGACTATGGCGACACCTGGGAGTTGGTCAGCGACAACCAGAACCTGATCTCCCGCGCCTGGTACTACATGCACGTCACCGCCGACCCGGTCGACCCGGAGACGGTCTGGGTAAACAACCTCGATTTCTGGAAGAGCACCGACGGCGGCCGGACCTTCGACCAGATCGAGACCCCGCACGGCGACAACCACGACATCTGGATCGATCCGGCCGATGCCAATCGGCTGATCCAGGGTAACGACGGCGGCGCCTGCGTCTCGCTCGACGGCGCCCGCACCTTCAGCACGATCTACAACCAGCCGACCGCGCAGTTCTATCACATCGACACCGACAGCCGTGATCCCTACGTCGTCTACGGCACCCAGCAGGACAACTCCAGCGTCGGCGTGCCCAGCCGCGTACACGGCTACACCGGCATCCGCTGGGGCGACTGCTACCCGGCTGGTTCCGGCGAGAGTGGCTACATCGTTGTCAAGCCGGACGACCCCGATATCATCTACGTCGGCGCGATCGGCTCCTCCCCCGGCGGCGGCAACTCGCTGCAGCGCTACGACCACCGCGCGCGGCAGATTCGGCTCATCACAACCTGGCCGGAGGACAACCGCGGCATCGGCGCCGGCGAGTGGAAGCAGCGGTTCGCGTGGACCTATCCAATCGTGATTTCGCCCCACGACGTCAACACGCTCTACATCGGCGGCAACCAGGTCTACAAGAGCACGGACGAGGGGCAATCGTGGGAGGCGATCAGCCCGGACCTGACACGCGCCGACCCGGAGACGCTCCAGCCCAGCGGTGGCCCGGTCAATAAGGATGCGGTCGGCGCGGAGACCTACGCGACGGTGTTCGCGTTCGCCGAGTCCACCCACGAACCTGGCGTCTTCTGGGCGGGGTCGGACGACGGGATGGTGCACATCAGCCGCGACGGCGGCGGCAGTTGGGACGACATCACCCCGCCCGACCTGCCCGAGCGGACGATGATCAGCATGATCGAGCTCTCATCGCACGATCCGGCGACGGCGTACATCGCCGCGACCCGCTACAAGCTCGACGACTACGCGCCCTACCTCTTCGTCACCCGCGACTACGGCGCGACCTGGCACCGCATCAACGACGGCATCCCGGGCGACGACTTCACCCGCGTGATCCGCGTCGACCCGGTGCAGCCGGGCCTGCTCTACGCCGGCACCGAGACGGGCCTCTACGTCTCGTACGACGATGGCGCGCACTGGCAGCGGTTCCAGCTCAACCTGCCGGTGACGCCGATCTTCGACCTGATCGTGCGCGGCAGCGACCTCATCGCCGGCACCCACGGCCGCTCGATGTGGATCCTCGACGACCTCACGCCGATGCGCGAGGTTGCGGCCGGGCTGCCCGACGGCCAGCCGCACCTCTTCGCGCCGCGCGACACCATCCGCCAACTGCCCGGTGTCGAGTTCAGCGGCCCGCCGGTGCAGACTTCGACCAACTACGTCGGCAGCCGGGGCGGTGGCTTCCTCGCCGGGACGACGCCGGACGGCGAGTCGGTGCGCACCTTCCTCGATGTCGGCGAGAACCCGCCTCGCGGCGTCATCATCACCTACCGGCTGGTCGACGCGCCGGAAGAGCCGATATCGCTGACCTTTGCGAAGGCGGACGGCACCGAGGTGCGCGGCTTCACCAGCCGCACCGCGGACGACCCCGCCATCGCGAAGGAGCTCCGCGCCCCGGCGAAGGCGGGCTGGAACCGTTTCGTCTGGGATTTGCGCCACGCGCCGGCGACGAAGGTCGAGGGAACCGACCCGATCGCCGAGAAGGCGGTCGATGGGCCGTTCGTGGCGCCGGGCGAGTACACCGTCACGCTGAGATTGGGCGAGTCGGAATTGTCGCAGGCGTTCACCGTGGTGCCGCCGGGCAATATCTCGTCTTCGATCGAGGATCTGGCGGCGCAGGAGGACCTGCTGCTGCGCATTCACGGCGAAACGGACCGGATGGCGAGGACGCTCAACCGGATGCGCGACCTGCGCGCGCAACTGGACAGCGTGGCGAAGCACGCGAAGGGCCAGGACGGTGGCGACGAGATCGCCGCGGCCGCCGAGGCGCTGCGCGACAAGGTGCGGGAGATCGAGGAGTCGCTGCACGTGCCGGATATGCGATCTGGCTGGGGCGACTCGAACAACGCCGGCGCGCGGCTGTGGTCGAAGATGACCGGACTGCCGGGCGCGGTGGCGCTGGGCGATTACCGGCCGACAGACGCCGCGGAGGCGGTGTTCACCGATCTGAAGGGTCGCATCGACCCGCAGGTCGCGGCGTTTGACGCGCTGGTCGCGGACGAGGTGCCGCCGCTGAACGCGCAGATCGCCGGCGCGAAGCTCGGCTCCATCGTACCGCTGGCGTAGCGTCACACCGGATATTCACGTACGGGCCGGGCTTGTCCCGGCCCTCGACGTCGCCGGTGCCTGCGAGGGAGGGCACAAGGCCCTCCCGTACGCGAGACTCGCTCGGATTTGGCAAGAAGAGGCGTAGTGGCGGTGCATTGGCGGCGCCCTGCCGTAATCGGGGTATTACCCGGGATTTGCTTGCTGGCACAAACGCAATCCCTGTCATTCTGAGCCGAAGGAGGCACCACAGGCGCCTCCTTCGTGTCGAAGAATCCCCCGGATGTTCCGCCTGCAGGCGAGAACATCCGGTCTGTTTTCCTGTCGACATTCCGCGAAAAATGCTGTCGTGGTTACCGCGACGGAGCCACGGACCGGCCGGGCATGGCTCTGCGGCGCCTCGTTGGCCGTCAGAATGACAAGGCTTTGACCGTTCCCTGGGAATCGTGAATTGGCGAGGACGGCGAACCCTCACTCCTTGCTGCGATTCGGGCCGATGGCCGACGCCAAGGGGCACGCGTGCACGCGCCTCGCGAGTTCGGGATGATCTCGGTCCGTGTTACGGGCCGTCTTCCTCGATGGCGCGGCGGAAGGCGTCTTCCGTGTTGGCCTCGACATCCGCAATCGCCTGGTCGAGATCGAAGCTCTCATCGTACAACGCCCGCTGGAACTCGGCGTTGAACACGTCCTCGACCTCCGGCCACGTTGAGATCGATGGCACCCGTCTCAGGGTGGGGACCGCGTCCAGGTAGACGTGCGAGCTGGGCGGGTTCGCCTCCCCTTCCCCGCCGCCGCCGAGGAAGACCGGCGACTCGGCCACCGACGTCATTGACGGCACCGTGCGACCGGTTTTCGCCAGCACTTCCTGCCCTTCAGGGCCGACCGCGTATTCGATGAACTCCCAGGCGGCATCCTTGTCTTTCGCCGCGGCCGACATGCAGAAGGCATCGCTGTGGAGGATGCCCGCCGGCTGCTCACCCTGCGGCAGGGGGGCGACATCCCACTTGAACCCGTCGATCTCGCGCAGTGTCGGCACGGCGCGCCGGCTCTGCAGGAACATCCCCGCGCGGCCGTTCATGAACCGGCTGAGATCGTCCTCCGCCAGCACTTCCGCTTCGGACGGCACCACGTTGTGCCCCTGCACACCGAGGTCCACGAACCACTGCATCGCGTCCCGCGCCTCCGGGGTGTCGATGGTCAGCTCGGTCGGGTTGTCGATGTCGTCGACGATGTCGCCGCCCGCGCCCCAGATGAACGGCACCATGCGGATCAGCGACGATTCGGTTGCCAGCCCGTGGACGTCGATCACGCCGTCGCCGTCCTCGTCGACCGTCAGCGCGGTGGCGGCGTCGACGAAGTCGTCCAGCGTCCACCCGGCGGTCGGGAGCGGGATTCCGGCCTCCTCGAACAGGTCGACGTTGTAGTAGACGACGAGGCTGGAGATGTTCTGGGGGATGCAGGTGAGCTCGCCACCCCGGTAGCGGAAGGCATCCATCGGGAGCTCGTAGAACATGTCCTCGGAGATCGTTTCGCTCGCCTCCAGGCGGGGGCCGAGCGGCTCCAGGCCGCCGCTGCCGGCGTATTGCCCGTAGTTGCGGAAGTTGATGAGGAAGACATCGGGCGGGGTGCCGCCGGCGAAGGCGGTGCTGACGCGCTTGCCGTAGTCTGATTTGCCCGGGGTGTACTGCGCCTCGACGTCGATGCCGGGGGTGCGCTCCTCGAAGGTGGCGATGACCTCCTCGTAGGCGGCGGCCTCGGCGGGGTCGCCCCAGAAGGCGAAGGTGACCGTCGATTCCGGTTGGGCAGTCGCGGTGGAGGCGACCGACGCGGCACTCGTCAGGACGAGCGCAAGGATCGAGGCGATTCTGGCGATGAAGTGATTCGGCATCCGGGAGTCCTCGACAGGGTTGCGGATTATCGCCGCATTTCGATCGATACCACGGCACCTTAACGATTGCGGCGGTGGTGGTCAAGACCGGGTCCAGGAATACGACATCAATCCGTAGCGGAGGGCTTGCCCGCGCGCAGGATTCGGTGGGGGAAGCTGGTCGCCCCCAGCCGTAGCGGAGGGCTTGAACGCGCGATCCAACTGCATGGGAGACAGCGTCGGCGCGTTCAATGCCCTCCCGATCGTGAACCAGGAGGACACTGGCGGCGCGCACGATCCGGTAGGCGATGCGGGTAGCGCCGCCAAGTCCTCCGCTACGGGAGGTTGGTAGGTGCGTGGGAACGTGGTTGCTGCTCAATTCCCCAGCCAGCCCTCGCCGCGGAGGTCGTGGCGGAAGGCACGCTGTCCGACGAGGAAGACGACCACCGCCGGGGCAGTCAGCATCGCCGCCGCAGCCATCAGCAGCGGCCAGTCGGTCGGCGCGAGCTGGTGCAGCGCCGACAGCGCGAATGGCAGCGTCTGCCGGCTCATCGACTGGATGTAGATCAGCGGGTCGGTGAAGTTGTTCCAGGTCATCGTGAAGGTCAACATGGCGATCGCGACGGTGGTGGGGCGCACCAGCGGCGACGCGATCGTCGCCCAGGCGCGCATCGCGCTGGCGCCGTCGAGTCGGGCGGCGTCGATGACGTCGCGGGGGATATCCAGGTACGCCCAGAGGTAGACCAGCGCGAAGAACGGCGAGGTGCCCATCAGCGCTGGGAGGATCAGTGGCCACCAGGTGTCGATCGCGCCAGCCTGGCTGAACAGGACGAACCGGGTCACCCAGAATGCCGTGGTGGGGATCAGTTCCGCCACAAAGACGATGACCACCAGCCGCCGCCGTGTCGCCGGGGAGAGCTGCGCCAGCGCGAACCCGGCCCACGACGCGCACAGGACGGACAGCGGCACCGCGATGGCGGCGACGGCCACGCTGTTCCACGCCATCCGGGCGAAGGGCAGCATGTCGAATACGTCCCGATAGTTGGCCCACACAACGGCATCGGGAAACCACTCCAGCGTGCGCGGCGGCACACTCCCCCGCTCCCGCAAGGAGGTTGTCACCATCCATACCAGCGGCAGCACCATCGTTGCGGCAACGAGCAGGCCAGCCGCGATCCTGAACGTGGCAGTGCCCGGCTTCATTGCGCCCACGCTCCGAACCGCCGCGACAGGATGCGGTACATCACCAGCATCACGGCGAACGACACGATGAACGTCACCCAGGTCATGGCGGCGGCGTATCCGAGGCGCAGGTAGCCAAAGGCGTTGGTGTAGATCCACATCGGCAGGTAGGTGGTGGCGTTGTTGGGACCGCCGTCCTGGCCCAGGATCTTCGCCGGCACGAAGTTGGCATGCAGGCTGAAGAGGATGTCGCGCATCGCCAGGATCAGCAGGTAGGGCGCGATCATGGGCAGGGTGATGTCGCGGAAGGTTGCCCAGCGTCCGGCGCCGTCGAGGCGGGCGTGGTCGAGGACCGCCGACGGGATGCCGCTAAGCGCGCCGAGACAGATCACGAACCCCTCGCCGAGCTGCCAGCTCAGCATCAGGATGATGGCGACGCGGGCGCCGGTCTCGTCCAGCATCCAGGCAGGACCGTCGATGCCGACCGTCCGCAGCAGGATGTTCAGCGGGCCGTAGAGGGGGTTGAAGATCCACAGCCAGGCCAGCGCCCAGGCGACGTCCGGCACGACGGTCGGCAGCACCACCGCCGCCCGCATGCCGCCGACCCCGCGCATCCGTCGCAGGAGCAGCAGCGCGATCGCCAGCGCGCCGGCGAGCCGCAGGGGGACGGCAACGACGATGAATCCGAGCGTGTTGCGGAGGCTGAGGTGGAACACGCGATCGTTCCAGAGGTCGCGGAAGTTCTGCAGGCCGGTGAAGCGAGGCGGGTCGAGCGAATTGTAGGCGGTGAATGCGAGTGGCAGGCCCAGCAGCGCCGGCAGGAAGATGAGCAGGGTGATGCCAGCGAGGAGGGGCAGCAGCATCAGGGCCACCTGTCCCCGCCAGGCGAGGTCGTGCCGCAGGGATCGCGCGCGGGTGTGGCCTCGGGTGGCGTCCCGGGTGCGCGTGTGCCCGGCGAGGCTGCCGGTTTGGGTGTCGCTCTGCTGCATCGGTGGCCCCTTGGATTCGAGCCGCCGGTACCGGTCCGGACGGTGTCGATCACCCGCCCATCCTATGCGGTTCCGGGATTCGGGGCCAGCAGTGTTTGGATACCATCGCGTCATCCGTAGGGGATGGTGCTCTCCCGCCCCAGGTGTGAGTCGTAGGCCCTGCCCGCGCAACGAGTGCGATACATGACCAACGCCGGCGCGGGCAATGGCCTCCCGC
The DNA here is from genome assembly GCA_030430125.1 of Chloroflexia bacterium. Classification (GTDB taxonomy): domain Bacteria; phylum Chloroflexota; class Chloroflexia; order Thermomicrobiales; family UBA6265; genus JACCVC01. The sequence goes on from JAUIGA010000058.1 coordinate 11,746, forward strand.
ATGCCGCCCACGCGTCCAGTCGTCACGATGGACGTCCCCGACGGGAACAGGGCGTGTCCGGCCCAATTCGGCGTGGATCCGGCAGTTCGGT
>JAUIGA010000059.1 GCA_030430125.1 Chloroflexia bacterium
CAAGCACACCGGCATCATCTCCGGTGACGCGGAGGTCGATGGCGCTGGGGGCCACGGGCGCGGCATCCCAGCGCGCCTCGACGTCGAATGTGTGCCTGTCACCGCGCAGATCGACGCCCCAGAACGCCGCACCCGTGTTCCCGGCCAGGACATGAGCCAGCGCCGAGCCGTCATCGCTCACAGTCGTCGCCGCCAGCTCCAGTCGCCGGTCGAAGGTGCGATCGAGCACGATCTCACCGGTTTCGAGGCTCACCGCCAACAGTCGCAGCTCCCCGGCGCCAAGATGCTCTTCATCGATCGTCGCGCCGTGGAACCACCGCGCCACCGTGCCGGTCGGCAGGGCGGGTTCGAGCTCGGTCGGCAGCGTCAGCCGAACGGCGCGCTCGCCCGCCTGACGCCACCACCAGGCGGACTCGTTGCCGGTATCGACCCGGAACAGCACGCTGTCGCCGTCCACAGCCGCCAACCAGTACTCGACGTTGCCTTCGGTCACCAGGCTATCCATGTCGTCCGGGACCGGCGGGGGTGTGGCCGCGCCGGGACTCACGTCCTGGGTTGACGGCAAGGCTCCGGCAAAAGGCCGGACATCTTCCCGATCGATCTGCACCACCGGGCCGTCCGGGTGCCGAACGAGAACGACCGCGGCACCGCTGCCCGTCCCTGTGCTCGCACTGCCAACCCCGGTGGCCAGAAACGCGGCGCCGATTGCCTGCCGCAGCAGCTGCCGGCGAGCGATCATCACGCCTCCATCGGATCAGGATGCCGGGGCCACGAAGACATCGACGTTCTTGATCACGAGGAACTCCGCCGGGAATGATGGCTCCCCGCTGGGGCCCGCAATCACCGCCGAGTCGGCGATGTCGTCGAGCACATCCTCGCCCTCGACCAGCTGGCCGAAGATCGTGTAGTCCTTCGCCAGCCCGCCCTCGAGATCGGCATGGACGATGAAGAATTGGCTGCCCTGCGTGTCCGGACCGGCATTCGCCATCGCCAGCGTGCCCTTCACGTAGTCGAGGTCGTCGCCCGGCAGCTCATCCTCGAAGCGATACCCCGGCCCGCCGGTGCCCGTGCCGGTCGGGTCGCCGGACTGCACCATGAACCCGCTGATCACCCGATGGAAGGGCACGATGTCGAAGAAATCGTTCGCGGCGAGGCAGACGAAATTGTTGACCGTCCCTGGCGCCGCACCGGTGTTCAACTCGAACGTCATCTCGCCCTTGTTGGTCGTGACCACGGCGAGATACGTGGCATCCTCGTCTATCACCATCTGCGGCTTTTCATCCCACTGGGGAAAACCCGAATCCCCGACCTGCGCGTCGTCCGCCCAGCAGTCGTCGGGAACGAATGGCTCTTCGGCGTCCTGCGCCGTTGCGCCAGCAACGCCGGTCACTGCCAGGGTGACGGCAGAAAGCCCGATCAGCGCGCGGCGGCGCGCCATGTTCCAGTCGATCACGGTTCTTCCTCTCGTGCGTAGCGAACGCTGGCTTGCAGGTCGATCCCGGTACCTGGGGCCGGGTCCCCGTTGATGATGCCACGATTCCCGGTAGGCCGGCCGCTGTCAGGGCCGTGGGAACCACCCCGATGCCAAACCACGACCGGAAGGCGGCCAGTGGCGTGACCAGGCGTCGATGCGCGCGCGAATGCCGGTAACCCGTGGCGGCCAGAACAGCGGGACGATCGGTATCTGGTCCAGGACGATGCGCTCCACGCCGGCATAGTATCTCCCGCGGTCCGGCTGGCTCGTCGTCGCGCGGGCCTTCGCCAGGAGCCGATCCACCCGGTCGTCCGAAAGACCACTGACATTGCTGGCGCCATTTGAATGCAGCAAGGGAAAGGCGATTTCGTGCGGGTCGAGCCATTCTGGTGTGTATGCCAGGGTCAGGTCGTATGCGGCGGACCTGCCGGCCTCGTCCATCGCCGCGCGATCGAGGAGATCGATGCCGAGCGCGATCCCCGCCTCCGCCAACTGCTCCTGCAACAGGACAGCTGTGTTCGGGAGCGCGGGCAGATCGACGGGACAGGCAAGACGCAGGTGCCATCCCGGCGGCAACCCAAGATCGGCCAATGACTCGCGAATCACAGCGCTGTCACTGGGCGACGGGCGCTCGATCTCCGGCGATCCGGCCCAGTGATCGGGGGGAAACAGCGACCAGGCCGGCTCGGCGGTACCCGCCGTGGCGCCGTCTACAAGCGCATCCCGATCGATCGCCGACGCGATCAACCGGCGCACCCGAACATCGTTCAGCGGCTCGCGGGTCACGGTCAGTGCCAGCACGCCCAGGCGACGGGTCGGTCCGGAGATGAGCACGACGCCGGGGTCGTTGTCCAGGAGCGGGATATCGAGCAATGGCACGTCCGGAACCGCGTCCACCCTGCCGGTGACGAGCCGCGACGTCCGCTCGATGCTGCCCTCAACGGCCAGCACCGTGCAACCGTCGAACCGGGGTTGTCCGGCCGTCCAGTGCGCGCGGTTGGCTCGAAACCGGTACTCCCCGGCATCGCCCGAAGCGAGGACGAACGGGCCGGTCCCCGCAACCGCAGTTCCAGACTCGCCGGGATCTCCGGCGGTCACGGGAATGAGTGAAGACGCCAGCGTCGCCGGGATGGTCATGTCGGGCTGGCGAAGATGAATGCGGACGCTCCCGCCATCGCTGACCGCGACCCGATCGACGTGGGCCCAGCGCCAGGTTTCCGATGGGGAGGCGCTGTTCCGGGCCCGTTCGATGCTTCCAGCGATATCGCCTGCTGTCAGCGGGCGCCCGTCTGCGAACAGCACGCCGGTCCGTGCCGCGATGTCGAACGTCGTGGCGTCCGGCCCGAACCCATACGGAATGCCGGCGCCAGCGACGATGCCGCCAGTGGTTCCAGCTCGAAGCGGGGCGTCAAAGACCAGGGAACGCAGCCAGGCTGTCTCCCATCGGGTGTCGCTGAGGTCGAGCGGGCGTCCGGGCAACCATGGCAGCGCCACCAGCGGCACCCCGCCGCGCACGATCTCGCCGTGCCGCGCGGAGGTGGAGTGGAGCCACATTCGCGTGGCGAACGTCGCGCCACCGATCGCGCCGATGAGCTGGCGGCGGTTGAGGTGCCGTTGCATGCAAGGTCCGATGTGTGGCGCAGGAATCGACGCGCGGTAGGCGGCTATGATGCGAGCACGTCACCCAGTGCCGCGACGAGTTCGTCGACCTGCTCCTGACCGTAGATCACCGGAGGCAGGAGCCGGATGACGAGGTTGCCGGCCATCAGCGCCAGCACGCCGCGCTCCTGCAGCGCCTTCAGCGTCGGGGTGGCGCGCGACTTCAGCTCGATGCCGATCATCATGCCGGAACCACGCACCGCCCGCACCTTCGGGCTCTCCAGCGCCTCGATACCGGCGATGATCGCCTCGCCCCGGATGCGCGCATTCTCGTAGAGCCCGTCGTCGGCGAGGATGCGCAGCGTCTCGGTGCCGACCCGACAGGCAAGCGGGTTGCCGCCGAAGGTCGAGCCGTGCGCGCCGCCGGGCATGGCGTCGCTTATGGCTTCCGTCACCAGGGTCACGCCGATCGGGAAGCCGTTGGCGACGGCCTTCGCCGTGGCGATGATGTCCGGTGTGACACCGGCATCAACCATCACGAACGGCACCCCGGTGCGGATCGCCGACTGCACTTCGTCAGCGATGAGCAGCGCTCCTCGCGCGCTGGTCACCTCTCTGGCGCGTTGCAGGAACGCGGCGTCGGCCAGATGGATGCCGCCCTCTCCCTGCAGCGGCTCCAGGATCACCGCCGCGGTCTGATCGTCGATCGCCGCTTCAAGCGCGTCGGCGTCGTTGAACGGTATGTGCTCGGCCGGGATCGGCAGCGGCATGAACGGGTCGCGATACTTGCGGTCCGCCGTGGCCGACAACGCACCGAAGGTGCGTCCATGGTAGCCACGGCGCGCGGCGACGACCTTCTCGCGGCCAGTGGCGGCCCGGGCGAACTTGAGCGCCGCCTCGATCGCCTCGGTACCGGAGTTGCTGAGAAACGCCTTCCGCACGCCTTCCGGCGCGATGGTCATCACGGTTTCGAGGAACTCGGAGCGAGCGTCGCTGCCGAAGCTCTGGTGCGTCGTGGTCAACCGGTGCGCCTGGTCGACCAGTGCCTGGGTGAAGCGTGGGTGGGCATGCCCGAGCACGGCCACGCCGTAGTTGCTCATGGCGTCCAGATACCGGTTGCCGTCGTTGTCGTAGAGATACGCCCCTTCGCCGCGCACCAGCACGATGTCGCGCTTGGCGTAGAGCGGGATTTGCAGCGCCTTGTCAACGCCCATCAAATCATCGGTGCTTCTGTGAGTCGCGTCGGTTGCCATGTCCATGCAAGCTCCGGGTGCAATAGCGCAGTTGTCGTTTTGTCACGTACGGGATTCCCTTGTGGTCTCCCTTCGTGGGCCAGGACACGCAGCCCGCCCGTACACGGATCGATGGTGGCATACCTGCCGCTCATCGTTCGCGTATCACATCCTCGATCTCCATCCCCGGCCGCCAGCAGACAACATCCGGCTCATCGAGCGGCGGCTCGAAGGAATCAACAATGTACCGGAAAGCGGGGTCAGGGACATCCTCGCGATCGGCAATCCGGCGATTGACCAGCAACCTGTCGCGAGCGACATCGACCGGCACATCGACCCAAACGAGGCGAAACGTTGCCTCCGCCTGAATGGCGATCCGGCGGCAGCGATCACGGTTGCGCCTGGTGTGATTGGCCGTGTCGTAGACGACCGACTCCCCTGCCGCCAGCAAGGCACGCAGCCTGTGGTTCCCCTCCGCCATCGCCATCGCCCACGCCCCCTGGTCGCCCGCATGCTCGCCCAGGTCGATGGACAGCTCCTCGACGATCGCATCAACGGCCACGATGGGCCATCCGCAATGCACGGCGAGCCGGCGGGCCAGGGTCGACTTGCCAGCGAAGGGGATGCCGCACATCGCGACCAGCACCGGCGGCGTGTGGTCAGTCATCGGCGGCGAGTGCCGACTCGATCTCGTCAAGCACCTCGCATAGCTGTCCGAGCCGGTCGATCTTCCACGGAACCTGCCCGAATTCGGGCCATTCCGCCTGGATCATGCCCCACGGACCCCGGCGAATGTGAATGGCGTGCATGCCGAACTCGATCGCCGGCAGGACGTCGTTGTCCAGCCGGTCACCAACACTGACGATCTGATCCGGCGCCAGATCCAGTTCGTCGCACAGCCGCTGAAAAAACGCCGGCTCGGGTTTCGACGCACCCCATCGGGCAGAGGTGCCGATCACCTCCGCGCCGAGATCGAGCGCTTCGATCTGTTCCGCCACGCCCTCGCCCTGGTTGCCGGCTATGGCGATGCGGTAGTGCTCCGCCTGAAGCATGTTGAGGGTGCGCATGACGTCGGGATAGAGATCGGCGGGTTCGAACCGGTAGCCAAGCAGGTTGGGATCGACCGACTCGGTCTGCAGGTAGCCGAAGATGCTCCGGTGACTCTCCCGCCGCTCGATCAACCCGCCGATCGTGGCGGCCAGGGTGAATTCGGGCACGCCGGCGTACCGAGCGACCTCATTCCAGAACCGGGTCTCGTCGAACAACGTCTCGCCGACATCGAAACAGATCGCCTGGATGTGGCGCTGGCTCATGAAGCCACCACCGCCCGGCGGACCACGGTCCCTTCGCCTGCCAGCGCCCGCGAAACCGGACGCTCGACCCGAGCATCCCCGAACACGACCTGGCCCACCCCACGTTCGACCGCCTTCACCGCCTGCTCGACCTTGACGATCATGCGGCCCTCGGCGGCGGCAAGCGCGGTCGCGGGGTCGCCAGCATCGATCGACCGGATCAAGGTCGATTCGTCGTGGCGATCGGCGAGCAGCCCGGGCGTATCGGAAAAGAACAACAGGGCTTCAGCTTCAACGTTCTCGGCGAGCTTCTGTGCCAGCTTGTCGCCGTCGACGTTGATCGGCACCCCTTCATGCGCGAGCGCGGGCGGTGTGATCAGCGGCACGAACCCGACATCCATCAGGGTCCGGATGAGCGTCGCGTCGATCTCCTCGATCGTACCGGCGTGGTCGTCCCGGAAGACCCGCTTCCGCCCGTCGATCTCACCCCGGATGACTGGCTTGCGCCTGCCCACGGCGATGCCGCCGTCCATCGCGCTCAACCCCACCGCGTTGACCCCGGCGTGACGCATGGCGGAGACGAGACGTTTGTTGACCTTGCCGCAATACGCCATCAACATGGCGTCCATGGTCGGCTCGTCGACGTAACGGGACACGCGTCCCGTCGAGGAGGTAACGACCTGGGGCGGCATCCCGAGCTGCTCCGACAGACGGCTGAACTCGGCGTTGCCGCCATGCACGACAACGGCCGGCGTCGTCAGGGTGGCGATATCCGCGGCGAAGTTGGCGAACGCCTCCGCCCCGATCGCCGCGCCACCCCCGATCTTGATCACAAGCATTCCGAAACTCCCGCATTCCTCGACGTCAACCGCTTCACGACAACGAAACCATGATTGCCTCGCCGGGGCGGTCCGCGTGTCCACCCACTCGATGGGTCGGTGAGCGACGGTGCACCTGGGTCAACCGCATCACGACTCAGCTGGCACGGGATTGCGGTGGAGAACCACCTCGCGCGAACTGGCCATGCTCGGATGCGCCCAGGTCACGGGTATTGTCGCCCATGCCGGACGGTCCAGCACAGGGTCAACCGCCAGTTGCGTGAAGCCTATACCACCCCGCGCCTGGCCTGCTCTTTCGCCGCGCCCTTGACCTTCTGCTGGGACGACAGTGGCAGGGTGAACCGTATCGTCGTTCCCTGCCCAACCTCACTCTCGGCCAGGATGGTGCCACCCTGTGCCTTGATGAGCTGCTGCACGATGTGCAACCCCAGGCCGCTGCCTTCGTTCTTGCGGCGCGTCATTTCGGTCTGGTAGTAGCGCGTGAACACCTGCTGCAGGCGATCCGGTGGAATGCCGATCCCCGTATCGCTGACGGAGATCTCCATGCGATCCCCCGCGACCGCGCCCTGCACAACGATGAGTCCGCCCTCGGGTGTATGCCGCAGCGCATTGAACAGGAGATTGTGCACGACCTGCCGCACCCGTCCGGGATCGGCGAAGGCCAGGGGAAGATCGGGCGGCACCAGGTTCTCGATAGAGACCTTGCGCTGGGTCCAAGCCAACTGCTTCAGCCCCTGCACGGCTGCGTCGACCACAGTGCGGGCATCAAGGGGTTGCAGGTCCAGGCGCAGTTTCGCCTCCTCCAGCCGGCCCAGCGTGGACAGGTCATCGATCAGGCGCGTGAGATTGTGGGTTTCCAGGTTGACCAGGGCGATCGCCTGCTCGGCCGCGCGAGCCGATTCCGGCTTCTTGTCCTGCAGGCGCTCAACGGTCGCCTGGATGATCGACACTGGCGTGCGCAGCTCGTGGGAGACATTGGACAGGAAGGCGCGACGGGTCCGCGCATCCTCCTCGATACGCATACCCATTTCATTAAAGCGCTCGGCGAGGCGACCAATCTCGTCGTGGCGGGTGACGCGAATACGCGTATGCAGGTCGCCGTCGGCGAACGCGTCCGCCAGGTTGGCGAGGCGTTCGAGCCGTCGCGACGTCGAACGCGACTGCCAATAGGCGAACGGCAACGCCACCAGGATCGCGGGGATGGTATAGACCCAGGAGGCGCGCAGCACCCCAATCGCCGCTTCCAGCAGGATTTCGAAGCGATCCTGCTGGAAGATCACCGGCAGCGGATAGCCCAAAAACGCGAGGTAGCCGGCGAGGTCGCCGCTGTCGTCGAAGATCGGCGCGGCCGCACCGGTGGTGTCGCCATTCACCTCAACGGTGAAGAAGGACTGCCCAGTTTCGCCGGGATCATCGTGTCGCACCATGGCCTCGTCGACAGCGCGCTCCACGGCCAGGTTTTTCAGGTCCGAGACCGGCTGACCCGCCGCGCCCAGCTCGGGGTCGGTGGTGGCGATGATGGTACCATCCGGGTCGGTGACGAAAGCCGCCCGCGGCACCCCGAAGGCGACAATGCCGCCAGTCGCGGGGTTCGAGATCTCGCTGGCGTCGTATCCCGGCACCTCATCGTCGACCATCAGCTGCAGCAGACGTTCGAGCTCGGTCCGCCCTTCCGCCGTGTCGACGCCCCCGTATTCGGTGGCGATGTCATCCACGTCGAGCCACAGGGCAAGACTGCGGGTTCGCTCGCCGAGGAAGTAATCCTGCTCCGGGGCTTCAAGCCCAATCAGGGAACGCCCCGGTATCCACCCGACCACCACCAGCACCGCGATGGCGTTGAGCAGCGCGAACGTCAGCAGCACGACGGCGACGTGACTCACCATCAACTGCACGAGTGTTCGCTGGTGAAAGAGCCGTGCCGGCGTACATGCCAGATAGCGCAACTTGCGCCACAGGTGTCGGAGGAAGGCCATCATGCCCCCCGTTCGGGCCGATCGTACTTGTAGCCGACGCCCCAGAGTGTCGTAATCCGGTCGGCAACACTCCCCGCGCCACCGAGCTTGCGGCGCAGGCGCTGGATGTGCGTATCGATCGTCCGCTCGAATCCGCCGTAGTCATCACCCCACAGGCGGTTGAGGAGATAGTCGCGACTGAAGACGCGATCGGGGTTGGAGGCCAGCAGGTACAGCAGGTCGAATTCTCGCGCCGTCAGCACGATCTCGCGCCCCTCGAAATGCACCTCGCGGCTGACGGGGTCGACCCGAAGCCCGTCGTCCTCGATCGGTGTGTCGGTTTGCTCGGCTGTCCTGGAATGGTCCTGCATCATCGCCGTGCGGCGCAGGATTGCGTTGATACGGGCCTGGAGCTCGCGCAGGGAGACGGGTTTGGTGACGTAATCGTCGGCACCGAGCTCCAACCCGAGCACCTTGTCGATCTCGGTGGACTTCGCGGTGAGCATGACGATCGGCACGATGCGCTCCTGCCGCACCCGCCGCGTGATCGACAGGCCGTCGACCCCCGGCAGCATCAAATCCAGCACGATCACGTCCGGCTCGGCAAGCCCGGGGTTCACCAGGCGCTGGAGCGCCTGGGTACCGTCGGTGAAGACTTCGGTGGTATGCCCGTCCTCACGCAGGGTGCGCGCAATCATGTACGCCAGATCCGTCTCATCCTCAACCACAACGATATGCGCCACGTGGATTCCCTCAAGTGTCCAGGGTCTTCGCGTTCATTCAGGTGGAGTGTACCGCCAGGAGGTTGGCAGGGACCGGACTGGCTGGCCAGGTCCCTGCCGAGGGGAGGAGGGGAGGTTGCGAATCGTGGCGCCGGGGGGATGTGGGAGGTTTGGTCTGATGTGAAGCGCCGCGATCACAACACGTTCAGTATTGCGCGCAGGTGCAGCGAAACCATCGCCGAACTGTCACAGTTCTGTGTCGATTGGCGCGAACTCGCAATGTACGCCGCTCGGAGCCCGGCAAAGCTCCCCACGATGCCCGAATGCAGAGAACCGCGACCTCGACAGGTTCGTATATCATGATTGCGGTGACGGTCGTGTCCGAACATAACCGGCGCGTGCCAGTGACTGGCTGGAAACTCGCCGGTCGAATGCCGCTGACTGGATGGTATGCTTGACGTCAGCACGAGCGACCTGCGCCTGGCTGGAGGGCCGCGCGCGAATGACCTCGCGTTCGTTGCGGTTCCAGTCAATCACATGAGCGGTGCCACCTGCGGCACCTCGGCCAGGCGACACGCGCGGTGCGGCGTGTGGTGCCACATGCGTGCTGCCGGCGAGCAGTGCACATACGGGTTGCCTGGAATGGTGAAGAAAGCACGCGAATGGCCCAGAAGACCTTCCAATCGACCGAGAGCGCATCCATGACGTCGTGGTGGAGCCAGATGGCCGCCGCCATTGGCGGATCGGTCATGCCTGACGCAACCGATATCGACGTCGGTACCGGAACCCGCCGTCATGCCAGGCGGTCGATCGGGGTTCGTCTCGGTCGATTGTTGCCCCGTATGCTGCTGATCGGCGCCATCGCTCTCCTCGCGTCGACAATCGCCCTGTTTGCCTTTCGCGCCCTCTACGCCGACAAGGTCTATCCGGCCGTGATAATCGGCGATGTGAATGTCGGCGGCTTGACCGTTGATCAGGCAGTGGCCACGGTGGAACAACGCGCCGCCGAGCTCGAGCAGGGCTCGGTGGTCTTCACGCTGAACGGCCAGACGTGGACGCCGACCCTGGCGGAGATCGGCGCGTCGATCGACATCGAGTCCTCGATAGACGAGGCCTGGGCGCTCGGGCGCGGCGACAACGCCGTGGCCAGGCTGGGATTCGCCAACGATCTCCTTCGCGGCGACCAGCACATCCCTCTGCGCATCACCATCGATCGTGAGGTCCTGCATCGGTGGTTCGACTCGGTCAATGTCGACATCGGCCAGCGTGCCGAGGATGCCACACTGCTGGTCGATGGCACGAACGTCACCATCAGCCCCGAACGAGCCGGCACGATCGTCGACGAGGATGCCGCCACCGGACTCATTCTCAGGGCGTTTACCACGCTCGAGCCGGTGAGCGCGCCGTTGCCGACCCAGATCGAATCGCCACGTATCACTGCCTCCGATCTGGAGGGGTATCAGGCGCAGCTCGCCGCGGCGCTCGATGGACCGATCCTCGTGACGCACAACGGGCAGAAATGGGATATCCCCGCATCGGATCTGGTCCAGTTTCTCACGGTCGACGTGGCGTATCGCGATGGCGGCACGCAGGTTGCCATGGACCTGGATCGCGGTGCGCTTGCCAGCTATCTCCGCGACGGATTCGCCGGCCAGGTGAACCGCGCGCCGATCGACGCACGGGTCGCGTGGAGCACCGACCAGGGCGGGTTGATCGCACTCGACCACAGCACGGACGGCGCCACGCTGCGCGCCAGCGCGTTTGCCGACGAGGTCGCCGCGAGTTTCCTCGGCGACCAATCGCCAGTGGCTATCCCTATCGTGGTCACCAGGCCGGCGGTTGATTCCACCAACCTCGGCGCGCTGGGCATCGATGGGCTGCTCGCCCGGGGCGATTCGAACTTCGAGGGTGGCAACGAGGATCGCGACAAGAACATCTACGTAGGCACCGAGCTGCTGAATGGTGAGCTCATCGCCCCAGGCGAGGAATTCTCGTTCAACGGGGCGATCGGCGAGATCACCGCCGATGCCGGGTTCGTCGAGGCCGGGGTGATCGCGGCGGAAACCATCGGCCGCGATGTCGGCGGCGGCATCTGCCAGGTCTCGACCACCACCTTCCGCGCGGCGCTCCTGGCCGGCATGCCGATGACGGAGTGGTGGCCTCACAGCATGCGCCTGAAGGGCTACGAACGCGACGGGTGGACCGCTGGCTTTGACGCCTCCATCCTCCAGGCCGGCTCGGACCCGGCGCTGTGGGGCGATTTCCGTTTCCGCAACGACACCGACGGCTACATGCTGGTGCAAGCCTGGAATGACTATCCACGGAACTATGTCGAAATCTATGGGAATGACGACGGCCGCACCGTCGAGATCGGCGACCCGACGTACCGGGTGCCGGATTGGGAATATGAAGACAAGGAAGTCGTCGACGACGAGAAACCCGCGGGATACATGGAACAGACCCAGTGGCCGACCGAGCCGATGGAGGCGATCGTCCCCCGCACGGTCACCTTCGCGGATGGCGATACATCGTACAGCGAGTACTACAGCCCGTATCAGGGGAGCGAGAATGTCTGGGTGGTCAGCCCGGACATGAAGGGCAAATCACCCGTCAATGACGACTGAAAGGGCCAACATTCCCGGTTCCGTCGTGCCGGATTCCCCAGGCTCCACACGGGCATAACGTCACGTCTTGACATAGCAGC
>JAUIGA010000060.1 GCA_030430125.1 Chloroflexia bacterium
CCGCCTGTACCGGCGATCGCCACGGACCGACAATCGGTCCAGCAGCAGCCGGCAGAAATATGCCGGCGCGCCGTACAGCGATTCCCGGGCCTTGCCGGCCGATGTCAGCGACAACGAGCTGCGCAATCTCATCGCCGAGCTGATGTCCTGGTACAACACCCAACCTGGCCTCCTCTTCATCACCGACGACTAGCCGGTATGGCCATGGATGCCCGGCAGCGGCTGCAGGCCACGATCGACCGGCAACGGGAACGCCTGCGGGCGACAGTCCCCAGCGAGCGCGAGGAAGCCATCCTCGCGCTCGTTCGTTTTCGCGATCTTCAGCGGGACGGTACGGTGCATCGCGAGGCGGTGCCCGATATCGTTACCGGCGTGCAGGTGGTCGACCCTGGCGGCAACATCGCGCTGCAACTGCTGTTGGATTCCGATGGCGGCGGTGCTCGATTGGCCCCAGATACCGGTGTCGATGCCTGGCTGCCGCGATTCCAGAACGACTGCGACGCAATCGCGCTGGCGGAACAGGTGCTGTGGCATGTCGAATCCGGCTTCATGCGGATGGTCGTCAACGAATCCGGGCGCTTCGATGCCTGGATCGCGACGAGCCGTGCGCCGGTGGGTTGGCGGGAACGCGCCGATTTCGACTGGTGGGCGGCGTGGGATGCGACTCGCACCGGGAGTCGGGTGCCGACGGACGTCGATCCCCTGCTGGATGGGATGGCGCACCAGTTGAGGATTCCGGATGACGCGGTGATCGACGGTGTCTCCATGCGTGAGTACCGGGAGGTATTGCGACGGCTCGCCGATGTCGCGCTGCACGAGCGCGGGCCGCGAGATGATCCACGCGTCTGGCCGGACCAGGACCTGATGGCGACGCTTGGGCGGCACCTGGAGATCGATCAGGCTTTTCTTCGCCGCGCCGTTGCCGCGTTGACAGTCGATCGCGAAAACGTGGTGTGGCACGCTGCAGTGCCGGGCATCTCCCCTGCTCCCGTCATTCGGATCGATCCCGACACCGTGGTCCTGAGCCGTTCGGGGCTGACCCGGCAGCCGCTGTTGTTTCTGGGCCGGGAGTTGCGCCGTCGCGTCGCGCAGGACTATCACGCCGCGGCCGCGCTGCGCGAGGACGTGTTTCGCCAGGATCTCTATACGTTGTTCGAGCATCGGCGATTTGTCACCAGTCCCAACCGGATCGTGCTGCGTCGCGAGGACCGCAAGGTGCGCACCGACATCGACGCCGCCGTGTTCGATCGCAAGACCGGCGCGCTGGCGGTGTTCGAGCTGAAGTCGATGGACCCGTACGCCAGGTCGCTTGCCGAGCAGGAGCGGCAGCGGGACAACCTCGACTACGCGAGCCGCCAGGTGGGGAATATCCTCGACTGGATCAACCGGCACGGCGCCGACGAGATCCTGAGCCGGTACGACCGGGGTGTGGCGAAGTCTTTCCGGGTGCGGAATGTCTATCCCTTCGTGCTGGGGCGCTACGTCGTGCACGGTGGAGACACATCGCGTCAGGACCGCCGCTCCGCCTGGGGGTCGTGGCCGCAGGTGTTGCGGATCACGGATGGTGGCACGGTCGACGGTATGTCCGGCAATCCGATCGCGTCGCTGCACGCACGGCTGATGCAGGACGAATCCGGGTTGCGGGTACCGAGTGGGCTGGAAACGATGGAGATCGGGCTTGGTAGCGACCGCCTCGTGGTGCACCCATCCCATGCCGCCTGGCGGGGTTCTGACTGACCTGCCGCAGCGTTTCACGTGAAACACCCCGGCGCGTACCAGCACCACCTTGCACAACGTGGACGTGTATTGACCGGTTGCCGCGGGATAAACGGACCATCGATCCGCAACGAGGTGGAGGCATGACATGGATCAGGTGGCAATCGTCGGGAAGGCTCCAGGTTCGGGCATTCCCGATCAATTCGAGACCCTGGACCCGGAGTATCGCTCGTATCGCAAAACGGTGCGGCCGGGCGTGGACCTGATGCTGCCCGACGCCTATCTCAAGTGGTACGACATCGCCGCGGAGGGGGTGGACCTCGGTAGATTGGGACAGGAAGCACGTGCGTACCTCGAGGGCGAGCACCAGGCCGGTCGGCTGCGGCTGCAGGACAGGCTGGGATTCCTGGAATTGCACCACTGCGATGCGGTCGCCTTCCTGATCGTGTTCACCTGGAACAACAACAACGAGATGTGGCAGTCGGCCTGGGCCAAGGATCTGGCGAACGACGGTCCGTTCGAGCGGGTCACTACCCAGCATCATGGGCACCGCCCGGCACTCTGTGTGTGGGAGCTCGCGCCGGTGTGGCACGAGCGTGAAGCCTGGGTGCGGTATATGGAATCACGCCGCGACAAGAATGCCAGGCGCGAATGGCAGTCCGACCGCTTTGCCGGCGCGTGTTGAGCCTCGGACCACACGGTGGCAAGACGAAGGGGGTGGCGTACTGGCCACCCCCTTCGTCTTGCTGGACTGAACCGCGATGTGGTGCTCGCCTACTCCAGCACCCAGGTGTCGATCGCGCGCTCGTAGTCGACAATGCCGCCCTCACCGAAGAAGAGGCCCACCTCGCGCGCGGCGCTCTCCGCGCTGTCCGACCCGTGGACCAGGTTTCGCCCGATCTCCAGACCGAAGTCGGCGCGGATGGTACCCGGTGTGGCCTCCGCCGGCTTGGTCGCGCCCATGGTGGTGCGCGTGATCGCGATCGCGTCCGGTCCTTCAAGCACCATCAGCACCGACGGCGATGCGGTGATGTAGTCTACGAGACCTTCGTAGAACGGTTTGCCCTGGTGTTCGCCGTAGTGTTGCTCCGCCGTTTCACGTGAAACGGTCTCGAACCGCATCGCGGCAATCTTGAGCCCTCGCCGTTCGAAGCGAGCGGTGATCTCCCCGATCAACCCGCGCTGCACGGCGTCCGGCTTGATGATGACAAGCGTGCGTTCTGCTGCCACGTCCTGTGTACTCCCTTGTCGCGCCGATCCGCCGGCGCCATCCAAAATCCTGTCAAGCATAGTTGTCCGGCGAGGCATTCGTCACGCCGAATTCACGCCTGGTCCGACGTCCTGCGATCAGGGGTGGTGCCACTGGCTGGCGCGGTACCCGAAACGGTTTCGTTTTGCGGGGGTCGGGTCGCCTTCCGCTTCGCGCCAGAGACCTTGCCGCCGGCGCGGTTGCGCGGGTTCCGCTTGCGCGCTTGTTCCAGTGTCCACAGCGTCACCACCACGGCGATCGCCAGTGGCACCAGGATCACCACCACCACCAGCAGGAACCACTCCATACCCGACATCACGCCATCCTGTCGTCACGACGCACCAGCCAAATCGCCGGTGGAAGCATAACAGCCTCCACCGGCGACTCGATCCAAACCCCTGGCATGCGTGCTCGCTACGAGATGGCCAGCAACATCGGGTTCTCGAGATAGCGTTTGACGGACTGCAGGTACACCGCGACCTCGGCGCCATCCAGCGCGCGGTGGTCGGCCGCCAGCGTCAGCTGCATCAGCTGGCCGACGCCGATCTCGCCGTCGCGCACGACCGGTGTCTCCCGCACCGACGCCACCGCGAGGATCGCCGCCTGTGGCGGGTTGATCACGGCGACGAACTCGTCGACATCGAACATGCCGAGATTGCTGATCGTGAAGGTGCCGCCCTGGTACTCCTCGGGTTTCAGGCCGCCCTCGCGGGCGCGTCGCCCGAGGTCCTTCGCCAGCTTCGAGATCGCGCCGAGGCTCTTCTGGTCCGCGTTCGGGATGAACGGCGCGATCAGTCCCCCATCGACGGCCACCGCCATGTTGACATCGATGCTGTCGTGCTGCAGCAGTTGGTCATTGACATAAGATCGATTGATCGTCGGGTTGTCGCGCAGCGCCAGCGCCGCCGCCTTGATTACGAGGTCGTTGACGGAAATCTTGCCGCCGTCCTCGCCCAGGGCCGCGTTCGTGTCGGTGCGGAATGCCATCGCCGCCGTCATGTCCACCGACGTGCTGACGTAGAAGTGCGGAATATCGCGCTTCGCCTCCGCCATGCGCTCGCCGGTGCGCTGCTTCATGCGCGACATCTCGACTACCGTGCCCGTGGCCGGCGCGGCCGCTTCAGCCTTGGATGGTGCGGTCTTGGGTGCTTCCGCTGCCTGCGGCGCCGGCTTCTCGCCGGAGACATACACGGCGATATCGGCCTTGACGATGCGACCGCCGGGGCCGGTCCCGGCGACCTGGTTCAGGTCGATGTTGTGCTCGGTGGCGAGGCGCTTGACCAGCGGCGACGCGCGAAGCCGCTCGCCGTCGGCCCGCACCACCGGCTCAGGGGGAGCGGCCTGGACGGCCGCCGGGGCCGAGGCTCCATTCGTCGCCGCTGCCGCCACCGGTTCGGCCGCCGTTGCCGCCGGTTCTGCCGCGGGGGCTTCATCCGGCTCGGCTACCGGGGCTGCCGCGGCCGGAGCCTGTCCGACCTCGTCCTGCGCCCCAATGGTGGCGACCGCCGTGCCGATCGGCACGATCGCGCCCTCCTCGACCAGGGTATTGGTGAGGTAGCCGGACTCGCTGGCTTCGATCTCCAGCGTCACCTTGTCGGTTTCGATCTCGGCGATGGGATCGCCCTCGGCGACCTCATCCCCGGGACTCTTGAGCCACTTGAGAAGGGTCCCCTCCTCCATGGCGTCGCCCATCTTGGGCATGATGACTTCGGCCATTACCTGCTCTCCTGATACAGCACCCGCCGTACGGCTTCGAGTATCTGTTCTTCGCTTGGGAATCCCGCGACTTCAAGATTGCGCGCATAGGGCGCTGGCACCTCGGCGCCGCTCACCCGCTCCACCGGCGCATCGAGATAGTCGAATGCGTGTTCCTGGATCAGCGCCGCGACTTCGCTGGCCACGCTGAACCAGCGCCACTGCTCCTGCACGACGACGGCCCGGTTGGTCTTCTTCACCGATGTGATGATCGTCTCGGTGTCGAACGGGCGGATCGAGCGCAGGTCGATCACCTCGGCTTGCACGCCTTCCTTGTCGAGATCGTCGGCCACGCGCAGCAGCATGTTGACCTGGCGACCGTAGGCGACGAGTGTGACATCCGATCCCTCGCGGGCGATGCGCGCCTTGCCGAATTCGACCGTGTAATCACCCTCGGGGACATCGCCCTTGGTGCCGTACAGGGCACCAGCCTCGAGGAAGATCACCGGGTCGGGGTCGCGGATCGACGCGAGCATCATGCCCTTGACGTCCTCCGGCGTCACCGGTGAGACGACTTTCAGCCCCGGAAAGTGACCGTAGAAACCCTCCAGGCTGTGCGTGTGCTGGGCGGAGAGCTGCACGCCCCCGCCGTTCGGCCCACGGATCACCAGCGGCACGTGAACCTGACCGCCGGAGAAATAGTGGATCTTGGCGGCGTTCTGGATGATCTGGTCGGCGGCCTGGAACGAGAAGTTCCAGGTCATCATTTCGACGATCGGCCGCATGCCGGCCATCGCCATGCCGATGGCGGCGCCGGTGAATCCATTCTCCGAGATCGGCGTGTCGATCACGCGGCGGGGACCGAACTGGTCGATCAGGCCGTTGGTGACCAGGTGGGTGCCGCCGTATACCCCGATGTCTTCGCCGAGCAGGACGACCTGTTCGTCACGCTCCATTTCCTCAGCCATCGCCGCCCGCAGGGCATCGCGATAGGTCATTACTGGCATCTGCGCCAAACCCTTTCTCACCATGACCAGAGGGGCGACTGGATGTCGCCCCCCGGTTCCCCACTATCCCGCGTCGGCTACGTGCATCTCGGACGCGTATACATCGGTCGTCAACTCGGACAGCTCCGGTACCGGGCTCTCCTCGGCGAACTTCACGGCGTCCGCGACGATGTCCTGCTTCTCCTCGCGAATCTTCGCGATGGCGATCTCCTCGACCCCGGCGTCTTCGAGGCGTTGCTCGAGCAGCCCGATCGGGTCCCGCTCGCGCCACTTCTTCACTTCTTCCTTGGTCCGGTACCGCTCCAGGAAGTCGGCCGCGCCGTGCGGCACGATGCGGTAGGTAAGCGCCTCGACCGCGAAGGGTGTGCCGCTCTCGCGGACTCGCTCCGACGCGCGACGGGCGGACTCGATCACCGCGACGACGTCCATACCGTCCACCTGCTCGTGCTCGATGCCATAGGCGTCGAACTTGGATGCGAGGTTGGTGTTGGCGGTGGCGCGCTCGACGCTGGTGCCCATGCCGTACTGGTTGTTCTCCAGGATCCACAGGCAGGGGTTGAGTCCGTCCTGACCCCACAGTCCTGAGAGGTTGGCGGCTTCGTGGAACGCGCCGTTGTTGATCGCGCCGTCGCCCAGATAGAGCTGAACGATGCTGTCTTCCTTGTTGTAGGCGGCCGCGAACGCCATCCCGACACCGAGCGGGATATGCCCGCCGACGATGCCGTACCCACCGTAGAAGTCGTTCTCGGCGTCGAACAGGTGCATCGAGCCACCCTTGCCCTTCACCAGGCCGGTGCCCTTGCCGTAGAGCTCCGCCATGATCTGGCGCGGGGTGGCGCCGAGCAGCAGCGCGTGGGCGTGGTCTCGATAGGCGGTGATGATGCGATCGCCCGAGCGGTGGCTTTCGAGGAACCCGGTGGCGACGGCCTCCTGCCCGATGTACAGGTGCAGGTACCCGCCGATCTTGCCCTGCCGGAACCCGCGCTGGCAGGCGTCCTCGAAGAGGCGGATTTCCACCATCTTCTGATAGAGCGAGATCAGCTCCTCCGTCTCAAGCTGCACCTGGGGCTCCTTTCGCGAGTCGGTGCCGGCGTCATTGCCAGTCTTTCCCCGTCTCGCCGTGCGTTTCGTGGTTGCCATTGTCTGGCCTCTCGGAATGCGTGTGACGAGCGGCCCAATGGACCTCTCGTCGCGCGGAACGGCCTGGGAGGTACCCGTCGGGCGCCCGGGTTTGCCGGTGCGCGTATGCGCCACGGTCAATGCCGGCGCATCGTGGGCACACATGCCCCCCACCAGTTCACCACAATTGCGGCTCATTGTACCGCAGCGATGGTGCAGTGGCGGTCAACAACGGTGGATTGGGTCACGGCGTGCCGGGGTGGATCGACCGGTGATCCGGGAGTCGGAGCAGGGGAGCCGCCGAGCCTACAGCCCCGGCGGCAGCTCGTCCGCGGACCCGGCGTCGGCGAGCTCAGGCACGACCTGGCTCGAAACGCGCACGCCGTCGGCCAGCGCGTAGCCCGGCTGGGGCCGCAGCGGCGAACGCAGCGCGGGAATCGCCTTGCGCTGTTCCTCGTAGCTGACTGGCGCCTGCTCGAAACGGGCGGGATCGTCGTCGTTGCCATCGCGCGGGACGAAGACACCCATGATGCGCTGGGCGGTACCGAATTCGGTGAGCGGCGGCCGCGGTGTGGTTTCCGGCACGGGCACGGGCATCACACCCTCGCCGGGCACGGTCGAACGGTCGGGCACCTGGCCCGGAACCTGGGGCGACCAGACGGCGCCGGGCGCCTCCGGAAGGAGACTGCGTCCCTCGGTCATTGGGTCGCCAGGTTTTGCGGTTTTCTTGAGCGCGAATGCCACGGAGCAACGAACCTCCTGCGCGGGACGAGCCAGCGGTCCACATCACTATCACTGCGGCAATCTTACCAGCCGGACCAGCGACCGTAGCGTGCCGGGCGAAAGATGTAGTGATGTGGAGGTCGAGACCTGCCCGTCAGGCAGCCTGGCGCAGTGGGCGCAGCACAAGCAACCGGAAGATGGAGAACAGCCGTCGTTCCTCGCGCTCGACCGGGAAGCCCATCTCCCGGACGAGTTCAACTGTCGGCCGGTCGAGGTGGCAGCCCATGCGGCGTTCCTGCAACGGCGACATGCGGCGTTGCAGCCAGGCCAGCAGCCGATTCGGGGCGCGCACGTGCTCCAGCAGGACGATGCGGCCATTCGGGCGGCAGACGCGCGACATCTCCCGCAGCGTGCACTCCGGGTCGGGCACCGTGCAGAGCGTCAGGCTGGTGGTGACGGTATCGAAGCTGGCGTCGGGGTAGGGGAGTGCCGTCGCATCGACCTGATCGAAGGCGACCGGTCGACCTTCGATGTCGGGACGTCGGCGTGCCTCCGCGAGCATCCCTGCGGAGAGGTCCGTGGCGGTGTACGATGCGATCTCGTCCCAATCGACGTGGGCGAAGGTCATGCCGGTGCCCGCTCCGACCTCCAGGACATCGCCGTGCAGCGCGGTGGCCAGCTCCCGGCGCAGGTCAGGCCCCATCAACAGGCGCTCGCCGCGCGCCTCCCGCTCGTTCCACGTGGGGGCGAGCTGGTCGAAGATGTCGCGGATGCGCTTGGTATCGGGGGGTCCTGAGGTCATGTCGTTGCCTGTTCGCGCCACGGGTCCTGCCGGGTGGCCAAGTATAGTGCCCACCGTGGCATGCTGACGGAGTCGGATACGATCCTCTGGTGATCACGGAGGCCGCCCGTACCTGGTTGCGCGAAGGCTTCACTCGAATCCCGCAAGAGGGATTCCGTAGAACGAAAGCGCTGGCAACGTTGCCACGACACCCGGCTCCTGATCTGACGGGGTGTCCCGCTGGTTTTGCTGGCGGTCTTGCGCAGCACGATGGGGAGGGTGACTACTCCAGGTGATCGGCCAGAAGATACGATATCGCCGTAGCAGGGACATGGTGTGACACCACGACGATCCGAGGATACCCGGGCATCGATTGCGGCGCTGCGGGACGCGCCACAGGCGGAGGAGCGCCGGCAGGTGGCGATCGACCTGGTCGAGCGCTCGCGGGACCTGGAGGTGCTCCGGGCGGCGCTGGTCGTACTCGCTGATGAGCGGGATCCGGCGCTGCGGCCCCTGCTGCACCGCACTTACGCGCAGTGTGAAGTATCGCCCGCGAAGCGGGATTCGAGCGGGTTCATCCGCGCGGAGGTCGTGCGGGCGCTCCATCCCATCATCCATGTCGACGATGAGCCGTTGCTGCTGCGCGCGCTGACGACTTACCAGAAGCAGGGCATGTACGAGCTCTGTGCCGAGCTGCGTGCCGCCGCGCTGCGGGCGATGAACGACCTCGACCCCGACACCGCCGCGCTCTTCGCTGCCCGGTTCCTCCACGACCCGTTGACATCGTTCAGCGGCGAGCCGGCTATCACCGCGATCCGCCTGCTGGCCGCCCAGCAACGGCTGGAACCCCTCTTCGCGCTGGCGTCGTGGGAGGAGAGGAACGGGCAGTTGCTCGGCGAGGCGTTGCGCAACCTCGTCGACCTGCGCGCCGACCTCGTCGATCTGCTGGTCGAACGGCATCACGACAGCGACGACGAACAGGTGACGGTCGGGTTGTTCGACCTGCTGCTGGGCCACCGGGAACGTGAACGTTGGCACGACCTCATCCTGCGCTACCTGGTGACCACGGACAACCTAGATGTCTATGGCATTGTCGTAACCTCGATCGTCGCGAGCCGGGATGAGCATCTGATCCCATCTTTGCGGGCGCTGGCCGCCGACGAGCGGGATGCCACGAAACGGACCCTGCTGGATCACGCGCTGGAACTGGCGTAAATTCCCGCCGATCAGCGCATTCGTGTGGGGTTGACTTCTTCGGCTGCTGGCGACATGGATACCGGTTCCCAGACGTCGACCGGCGTGACGAGACGCGCGAGCATGGGTTGAGGTTGCCGCTCAGGTTCGCGAGTTGGGCGTGGCCCGGCAGGGCCACCTCTCGATCGCTCCAGCCAATCGTGACGTTGTTCAGGGGGATTGGCCCGGAGATACTGTGAATCAACGCAGGCGTTGGGCGATCCCATACAAACCGATACCCCGTTCTTGCCGCCGGTTGCGCATCCGTGCGCGCTCGATCCCCTTCCTGACGGGTCGGGCATTGCCGTTCGCCGGCGCGGGAGCCGGAAGCGAGGCGTCAGGGAATTCGGCCGCGCCGAAAACTCCCCATTGCAGACCATGGAGGCAGGTCATGTCGACCGAATCGACACGGGACCTCATTCGAAGGAGCTTTGACGTCATCAACGAAGCCGCGCGCACGGGCAACTTCGATCTGCTCGACGAGGTGATCGCGCCGGACATTGTCGATCACCATACGGGGGTGTCGACGACACCTGGTGCTGCGGGTATCAAGGAGACGATGGCAGGTTTCACCGCTGCTTTCCCGGATTTCCATTTCAACGTGATCGATGTCATTGCCGACGGCGACCGGGCCGCGGTCCGATCCACCATTACCGTCACTCACCGGGGCGACTTCATGGGCGTTCCGCCGTCCGGCAAGGCGGTCGAGGTGCCGGTGCTGGACATGTTCCGGGTCGACCATGACCATGTCGTGGAGACCTGGGGCGAGATGGATTCAATCGAGCTCCTGAAGCAGATCGACGCCCTCCCGGCTTCGATGCCGGGCGCGGGGTAGCGGCTGCAGCGAGGACCGATGTTGCCAGACTGAGGCGTCGGTCCGTGGCAACGTGTTCGAGCCGGTTGCGCGGTGACTCCATCGCGTAATCGGTTCGCTGCTTTCGGGACCAGATATGGGCGCGAGAGGGAGCTGCCCACACCCGTCGCCTGCTTGTAGTCAGTCCGGCTTGCGTGTACCGTGCATGCGGCAGGGTGTTCTTCGCGATCGACCTGTCGCATGCATGCGCTTTCATTGAAAGGACTCGCGCCACACTATGTCAGCGACAGCTTTGACGGCGAGCCAGCCGGTTCGATTCGCGCTCATCGGGGCTGGCGGCATGGGCGGCACCCACGCGGCCAACCTCATCGCCTCGCCCGCGACCGACCTTGCCTGGGTGGTCGATCTCGATCTCGAACGTGCCACCGCCTGGGCCGAGCGGTCTGGAGGACGCGCTACCGCCGAGATGGACGAGGCACTGGCAGATCCCACTGTTGATGCGGTGCTCGTCGCGCTGCCGACCTCCGTGCATCGCCTGGCGACCGAACGTGCCGCCGCGGCCGGCAAGCATGTCTTCTGCGAAAAGCCGATCGCTCGCACCGTCGCCGATGCCGAGGCGATGACGGCGGCCTGCGCGCGGGCCGGGGTGGTCTTCCAGGTTGGGCATGTAGTGCGGTTCTACCCCGAGTACGCTCGCATCAAGCAGGTGCTCGATGCGGGAACGCTCGGGCAGGTGGCAATGGTACGGACGCAGCGGCGCAGCGCCCCGGTGATGGAGCGCAGCCCGTGGTTCGCTGATCTGGAGAAGAACGGCGGGCTCATCATCGACCTGATGATCCACGACCTCGACACCCTGCGCTGGTACTTCGGCGATGCAGAACGGCTCTACGCGCACGGGCTGAGCTACACCGAGTGGCAGCAATCCCGCGACGTCGCGATGGCGTCGGTCCGCTTCCGCAATGGCGTCATCGCGCATCTCGATGCGAGCTGGGCACACGGCGGGTTCTACACCGCGATCGAGGTCGCGGGTGAAAAGGGGCTGCTGTCGCACAACAGCCGCAAGAGCGCGACGCTCACATTCGAGAGCAGCGAAAACACGTCAGAGTTCCACAACATCGCGCCGCGCCAGACCTACCTGCGCCCGTCGACGGCGAACCCGCCGATGCGCGAGCTTCAGCACTTCGTTGCCGCGATTCGCACCGGCACGCCGGTGATGACCGACGGCGCCGAGGCGACCCGTACCTTGGCGCTGGCCCAGGCCGTGCTCGACTCGATGCGCACTGGCAGGCCGATCGCATTCGCGCAGGACGCGGCAGCCGCAACCGTCAGCTGAACCCAAGTCGGGTTGTCGCGGCGGACCCTGTGTCCGCCTTCGATCTGGCGGACACAGGGTCCGCCGCT
>JAUIGA010000061.1 GCA_030430125.1 Chloroflexia bacterium
GGGGATGTGCTGGCGCAGCGACTGGCGATCCTGCGACAGGACAACCACTTCGCGTCGCGCCTGACGGTCGAGGACCTGGTCACGTTCGGGCGATACCCGCATTCGAAGGGGCGCCCGACGATGGAGGACAAGGGGCACGTCGAGGCGTCGCTGCGCTACCTGGAGCTGGAGGATCTGCGTCACCGCTTTCTCGACGAGCTCTCCGGCGGGCAGCGGCAGCGGGCGTTCGTGGCGATGGTGTTGTGCCAGGACACGGATTACGTGCTGCTGGACGAGCCGCTGAACAACCTGGACATGAAGCATGCGGTCGCGATGATGAAGCGATTGCGGGGCATCACCGACGAGTTGGGCAAGACGGTGGTGATCGTGATCCACGACATCAACTTCGCGTCGTGCTATTCGGACCACATCATCGCGATGCGCAACGGCCGGGTCGTCCACCAGGGCGACTCCGGCGCGATCATGCGGAACTCCATCCTGCGAGACATCTTCGACATCAACGTTTGTGTCGAGACCATCAACGACCATCCCATCGGGGTCTATTTCACTTGATGCGCGGGGGCTGAGCTCCCTGCCGCTGCCCGACGTTCGCGCCCACCGCTCCACGTGACACCAGCGTGTCGGTGGATATGACCATGAGCGCCACGCTGACGGCCGTCTGAAGCGCGGTTCTGGTGGTGACCAGGGCATCGATCGGGCCTGCCTCGTGGGCGGGCTGCCACGTCTTGCTGCTCGCGTCGAACACGTCGTTCCCGTTGCTTCGAGCAAGATCGTGCAGGACAACGCTCGGGGAAATCCCGGCGTTGGTCAGTAGTGCTGTCATGGGTGCGCGAAGCGCCCCGCACAGGATGCGCGTTCCTGGTTCCGGGATGCCGGTTGCTTCGATCTCGAATGCGCAGCGCGCCAATGCGGCGCCACCGCCGGGGAGGACGCCATCGCGGATAGCCTGGCGAGCGATTGCCAGGGCCTTCTCCACTTTGCGGCTTTGGTCTACGCCAAATGCCGCGGTGCGGCTCGGTACCCGGATCAGCGCGCTCATCCCCGCAAGCGTTCCGGCACGGTCATTGAGTTGTCGTCGTCTTGCCTGGTTTCCCTCGGTTGTGGCCATCCGCTGCACGGTGCGATGCCGCGCTTCCAACGATTGTGGATCGCCGTTGCCTCCGGCAATGCCAAACGCACTCATCGAAGCCCAGACCTCCGCGGCGGTGCCGAGGTCGGACGGAGACAGCCGCCGGGTTCCCTGATGCATGTGTGGGCTTGGGGCTCCGACGATGGCAGCGATGTCGTCGAGAATATCCTTGCCGAAATGGATGCTCTTTGGCGCGGTGATCGCGATGACATCCTGGAGGATCCCGGCGTCCCGATTTGCCAGGAGCACGCTGATGACGCGATCCGAGAACGACGGTGCGATCAACGCGAGCGTTTTGCCGGGGCTGCTCGCGGCGGCCTCGATCGCCGGTGCCACGGCCTCCACGGAGTCCATCGGGGCCGCGCTGATGCCAACCAGCGGATCAGCCAGCGACATCACCGTCGTGTTCGATCGCAGGAAGTACGGTGATGCCAGCCGGGTGGTCCAGCGACTTCCTTGTACGTATTCATAGGCGAGGTCGGGCAGGCGCCATTCCTCCACCGTGACGGAACCGGATGCCCCAACGGTCCCGATGATCTCGGCGACGGAGGCGGCGAGATCGGCTTCGACCATCGCGGTCTCGAGGACTCGTTCGACATCGCGGACGGTTTCGGCCGGCCATGCCTGCTGATCGATCCAATCGATGGCGTGGCGGCAGGATACTGCAATGTCCTGCGAGAGCTGACGAGCATCATGCCCCGACGTGAGCAACGGCTCGGCATCCCGCAGGATCGACTGGGCGATGACCGCGCAGGTGGCAGTGCCGTCGTGGCACTTGCGGCCGACAGAGGACAACGCCTTGCGCAGGATCTGATGCCCCATATCCTCGAATGCATCCGGAAGTTCCAGCAGCCGTTCCATGAGGATGTCGCCGTCGTCCAGTGGTTCACCGGCCTTGCGGTTGTCGACAAGGATCCTGCCTCGTGATGGTCCCAGGGTGAGCGAAAGCAATGTGCTTGCGGTTCCGACCCCTCCGGACATGGCTCTCCTGGCATGTGGATCGCCGGCAATTCTCGCTTTGGTGGCCATCTGCTTCCTTCTCGAATGGGTGATACGGAAATCGGGTGAATTCTGATGAAACGAGTATGACGTTCGGGTGATCAGTCGGCGTTTGCGATTCGTGTACGGGCCGGGCTTATCCCGGCCCTGGCTTGGGAGGACAAGCCCGGCCCGTACGTGGGTCCGGTCCTGGACCGGACGAAGGGGCCCCGTATGGACGGGGGATGCCACCGGCACCCCCCGGTCGGTCGCCACTACGGCTTGGGCTGATCGAGGATCGCCTGACACGCCGGCAGTGCATGGGACACCATGTCGTCCCACTCTTCTTCGCCGTCGAGATAGGCGGTGGTCTCCTGCAGCCACGCATCCTGCAGCTCGACGTTGCGCAGGTTGTCGGCGTACGGGAACGGATCGATGCCGGTCTCGAACCAATGCGCGGCGTCTTCCATCACCGGGAACTTCTCCCATAGGCGCGCATCAGACCACGCGGACTGTCGCGCCATCGGGTGGAGGGTGCCTTCGTAGCCCGTCCAGAATGCAGGCTCCGGGCCGGTGATGTAGTTGGCGAGTTGGATCGCCTCGTCAGGATGCTCGGATTCCGCGGCAACACTCTGGGTGTTGTAGGAGAAGGCCGAACCACGGTGCCCGTGGGGACCCAATGGCCAGAGCACGGCGTAAATCTCGAATTGGTCCCCGACCGTTTGGGCAAGGCTGGCGGGTGCGCCGACCGTGCCGGCTCGGGATGCCAGCAGGCCCGCGCTGAAGTGGTCGATTCCGCTGCCTTCCAGCGCGGCCTTTTCGCCGGATGTCGGCACCAGCCGGTCCTTGACCAGGTTGTGGTACCACTCGAGCCCTTCCCTGACCGGGTCTGACTCGAGTTGCATGGTGAGACCGTCGGCCGAAACCAGCCACGCGTCCTCCGACCCGGTGTCCGGATCGCTTCCCCAGCTCCGCAGGTATTGCTGGGTGTAGAGCACGTTGTTGACGGTAACGTCGGTGCCGAGGACGTTGTTGTCGGGATCGGCGGCGGCCCGGATGATCTCGTCCAACTCGGCGATCGTCCAGTCAGACGACTCGGGCGGGGTGACGCCGCGCTCGTTGAGGATGTTCATGTTGAACACGATGACCGCGTTGCCGGCAGGATGCACCACGGTGGGGATCCAGTGAAGCTCGTCGTTGGGCGAGGCCACGCGAACATCGGCGATGGCTGAGGGGAACCAGTCGTCGAAGTCGGTGAACTGGCCGGCCGCGACGGCCTCGTCCAGGTTGAGCGTGAGGCCCTTGTAGGCCAGGTACGGAGCCCAGCGATTGTGACCCGCGAACACGTCGGCCAGGTCGCCGGTCGCGGCGGCGGCGACGCACTTGTTGAACATCTCGGCGTAGATGACGTCCTCGCCCGCGACCGTAATGTTCGGGTTCTCCTCCATGAACTGCTCGACGAAGAGGGTGTCATGCTCCCATCCAACGCCGGCAAAGCGCATGAACCGAATCGTGACCTCACCCGATTGACTGGCGAGTGCGTGGGTCCGGTCCGTCCGCGCATGTGTGGCGGCGGTACCGAGCGTCGTGGCGGCCGCGGCGCCCGCCGCCGCGCCAAGGAGGTGGCGTCGTGACAGTGCAGTCATGCCGGTTCGCTCCGTTGCATCTGCGTTACTGGTGATACTGCCGTCGTCCGCTCGACCGTAGCTGGAGCCCGAGCTGCCTGGAGCTTTCATGGTTGTGATTTCCTCCGTGGTCGAAAACGTTCAGCGCTTCATCGCCTGATTGTCACTGCGTGACCCGGAAACGATCAGATCCCCCTTTCCTCCCTCGCTGACTCAAGAACTCAGATGCCTGCGTCCGAGAGCGTTCATCTCCGGGACACAGCGGTCAAGATCTGGTGCGTGGATCGCACATGGACTACCGAAGGCAAACAACGTCACCGGTTCGCGCCGATTCCTCGACCGCACAGCAAACGCGGGTTTGTTCCAGACCATCCCGGTGCGTTGGCAGGCTGGACTCTCCCTGAAACGTCCTCCAACTTGAGGGGCAGTCTGTGCCTTCAAGGAATGCATCGACGATATAGTCGGTCAACGGTGTCTCCCTGGCGTTCGGGATGACCTCGAGTCCTGGTACGGTGCCGGGGATTCCCTTGGCGTTCGGTTTCTCCCAGAACAATCGTGTGCCAATGCCTCGTTCGAGAAGTTCTGCCTGCGCCTGCCGAAGGTCGTCGAACTCGATGTGGTCGAATACCGCCTGAAACCCGGCGGTTGGTCTCCCAAAGGCAGGTGTCTCGTTGTGTGTCATCATCCCTTTGGATCCATGAAACAGATTTTCGCAGTAGACGAGCTGGCTGCCGAAGTCGACCCAACCGGTGTGGACGCGAGTGACCAAACCGCTGGTCCAGGTCAGGAAGCTCTCAACAAAATCGGTGGTGTAGCCGAGTATTTCACTTCGACTGACTGCCGACACCGACGTGACTTCAGCAGGCTGGTAGAACCACCGGAGCCGATCAATCCGATGCGAATAGAGGAAGGGAACACTGGAGCTCTCCGATGCCCAGTTGTTCGGGCGATCGGCCCACATCTCCCGCGGGACCGAAATGTTGTCGACATTGCGCATCGATGCGAACAACGGTTCTCCAATGAGCCCGGATTCCGTGATGTATTTCCCCGCCGCGCTCTCGGACCGTGCCCGAGTCGCGTACGTGACGTACACGTCAGCTTTATACGTCTCGATCAGGGAGGCCATGGCCTCCGCATCCTCGACGGTCGTGGCAAACGGCTTCTGGAGCAGGATGTGCCTGATCCCCATTTCCAGGACTGTTGTCAGCGGAGCACGATGATACGGATCGGGCGTTGCAATGTACACTACGTCCGGTTTGGCTTTGGCGATCAGGTCCTCGGCGGAGTAGTACGCCGTGGTGTTCTCGCACGCCGCCACCTCATTCGCCTTGTCCTCGTCCAGGTCGGCGATTCCGACAAGCTCGGTATGTGGATTCGCATTGAACTCGCGGGCGTGACCGGCGCCCATGATACCGGCGCCGATCACGCCCGCCTTGAGCTGTGTTGCCAATGGATGCTCCTCCTGGGTGGCTGCAACGATGCAGGGGAGGAGGCGGACATGCCACCTCCTCGCGATACCGGGTCAGGGTCAGGGCCTGGGTTGGTCGATGATCGCCTGGCAGGCCGGTTGGGCGTGCGCCACCATCTCGTCCCAGTCTTCGTCGCCATCGAAATAGGCCGTGGTCTGCTGGTTCCAGGTATCCTGCCATTCAACGAAGCGCAGGTTCCAGGGCTGTGGGAACGGATCAATACCGCTCTCGAACCAGTTCGCGGCGTCTTCCATCACCGGGAAACGCTCCCAGAGCTGCGGATTGAACCACGCCGAGTGCCGCGCCATGGCGTGGAGGGTGCCTTCGTAGCCAACCCAGAAGGCCGGCTCGGGGCCGGTGATGTAGTCCACCAACTGGATTGCTTCGTCCGGATGCTCCGACTCGGACCAGACGCTCTGCGTGTTGTAGGAGAGACAGGAGCCGCGATGACCGTGCGGTCCCTTCGGCCACAGGACCGCGTAGAGCTCGAACTGATCGCCCAGGGTGTGGCGCAGGTTTGCCAGCGCTCCGACCGTGCCCGCCCGCGAAACCAGCAAGCCCGCACTGAAGTGGTCGATCCCGCTTCCCTCGAGGGCCGCCTTTTCGCCGGAGGTCGGCGCCAGCCGGTCCACGACCAGGTTGTGGTACCACTCGAGTGCCTCCTTGACCGGCGGCGATTCGAGTTGCTGCGTCTTGCCGTCGCGTGAGAGCAGCCAGGCATCTTCCGAACCCACGTCAGGATCGGTGCCCCACGACCGCGTGTATTGCTGGGCATACAGCGGGTGCCTGCCAACGACGATATCCGTGCCAAGGACTTCGTTTTCCGGGTCGGCGGCGGCGCGAATGAGCTCTTCGTACTCGGCGATCGTCCAGTCGCTCGACTCCGGCGGCGCAACCCCCCGCTCGTTGAGGATGTTCATGTTGAAGATGATGATCGCGTTGCCGCCTGGGTGTACGACGGTGGGAATCCAGTACAGCTTGCCGTCCGTCCCGATCCCGCGAGCATCGTCGATCACCGAGGGGAACCAGTCGTCGAAGTCCGTGAACTGCCCCGCCTCGACCGCGTCGTCGAGCTGGAGCGACAACCCCTTGAATGCGAGGTACGGTGCCCAGATGTTGTGGCCGGCGAACACGTCGGCCAGGTCACCGGTCGCGCCGGCGGCGAGGCACTTGTTGAACATCTCGGCGTAGATGACATCCTCGGCTTCGACCGTGATGTTTGGATTCGCCTCCATGAACTCGTCGACGAACTTGACGTCATGTTCCCAGCCGATACCGGCGAAGCGCATGAACCGGATTGTGACGGTGCCCGACTGACTGGCGAGCATGCTGGTGCGCTGGCTGGCTGGCTGAGACAACGTGCTCGCAAGGGTTCGTTCGGGCATCGTGGCGACGCTGGCGGCAAGCGCCGCGCTTGCCCCCAGGCCGACGAGTTTTCGGCGAGATACAGCAGATCGGCCGGATGTGGCGTGATTGGCTTCGGGTTCTGGTGCGACTCGGCCGCCGGCGCGGTTCGAGTCGGATGTCGCCTTGGCGTTCATTGAGCATCCCTTCAATCTGGAATCGCCAGCTTCATCGTCGTGCGGCAGGTTGTGTCGAACGCAGGCGATCGGTCACCTCCTGTTCTGTCTCCGGACGCGTCACTGCTACCCCTTCAACCCGGTGAGCGCCACGCCGCGGACGAAGTACCGTTGGAACGCGAAGAACAGGATGATGGGTGGGATGATGGTGGTGACGCTGGCGGCAAGCAGGAGGTGGGCAGTCGGTGTCGACGACATCGGTTGCGCCTGGAAGTACCAGAGCCCAACCGCGACGGTGAACTTCTCCACTGAACTGAGGAAGATGACCGGGTCGAGGAACTCGTTCCACACGGCAATGAAGTTGATGATGGCCAGGGTCGCGAGTGCCGGCTTGCAGAGCGGGATCAGGATCTCCCAGAACACTCGGAAATAGCTGGCGCCGTCAAGGACAGCGGCCTCATCGAGATCCTTCGGCAGTGTCAGCATGAACTGCCGCATGAGAAAGATCGCGAAGGGTGTACCGCCGAACCATGCCGGCAACCACAGTGGCAGAAGCGTGTTGAGCCAGCCCAGCTTGTCGAACAGGATGAACCGCGGGATGAGCGTGATCTGCGGTGGCATCATCATCGTGGCGAGCACCAGGATGAACAGGATATGGCGAAAGCGAAAGTTGAACCGCGCGAAGCCATAGGCCACGATCGACGAGGTGATGAGCACACCCGCGGTGTTGAGGATCACCACCAGGAACGTGTTCGCGTACCACCTGTCAAATGGATAGTCCCGAAAGATGGTGATGTAGTTGTCAAACTGCAACGCTTCCGGAAAGAAGGTCGGCGGGAAGATGAACAGCTCCCGCGGTTGCTTCAGCGAACTGGCGACGGTCCACGCGAACGGGAACATGAACAGGATGCCGAGGAGGATCGCGACGGTGTACAGGATGACGCGTTTCAGCCGGGCGCGCAGTACCCACTTCCGAGTACTCCGCATTGGTGTGCCGGACGGTGTGGAATCGGCCGCATGATCCATGAATTTACTCCCCCTGGTAGTACACCCAGCGGCGTCCGACAACGAAGTTGAACAGCGTCAGCGCCAACACGATCAGCAGGAAAATCCAGGCGAGGGCCGAGCCATACCCCAGGCGGAAGTAGGAGAAGGCCTGGTTGTAGATGTGCAGGATGAAGAACCAGCTTCCGTAGGACGGTCCCCCATCGGTGGCCACGAATGCAAGGGTGAACACCTGAAACGACGCGATGATGCCCAGGATGAGATTGAAGAAGATCACGGGCGAGATCAGCGGCAGGGTGATCACCTTGAACTTGTTCCAGCTACCCGCGCCGTCGAGCTCGGCGGCTTCTTCCAGGTCTCGCGGGATGCCCTGCAGGGCGGCGAGGAAGATCAGCATCGTGTTTCCACCGACACCCGCCCACAGGCTGATCATGATCAGGGTGGGGATAACGGTCTCCCTGCTGGTGAGCCACGCGAATTCGGGGAGGCCGAGCCCCGTCAGGAAGTTGTTGGCGAATCCCAGTGTGGGGTGGAGCAACCATGACCACAGGATGGCCATGGCGACGGCTGGAGTGAGATGCGGCAGAAAGTACAGGGTGCGGAAGAACGTGGTTGCGCGGAGGGCCTGGTTGAGGAGGACGGCGAGCGCCAGCGATCCAATCAGACCAAGTGGAACCGCGACGATGGCAAAGTAGGTCGTTCGCCACAGCGAGTTCCAGAACAAGGGGTCTTCCGATACGGCAAATCGGTAGTTGTCCACCCCGACAAAATTCGGTGACGACAGGATGTCGTACTCGGTGAGGCTGATGAAGAGGGACGCGACCAGTGGGCCTCCCGAGAAAATCAGGAAGCCGAGGATCCACGGGGAGATGAAGATGTACCCCCAGGTCGATGGCTTGAGATGCCTCCTGCTCCTGCCGCGGGATTGATCGATGGACAGGGCCGGAGACCGGGCATCGACCGTCGTGGTATTGGCTGTGCTGATCAGCGATTTCTTCTGAGCCAATGAATCGGTCCTTCCGAGCTACGGCGATCGTGTGCGATGTCGCACCCGCGTTTGCCATCGGGTCAGGAGACAAATGCTGGCTTCGCAGAATCCGTGATGATGCTGTCGCAGGCTTCCATTTTCGCATGTATTGGCAGATTAGGTGCGGCCCGAAAGCCTGTCAAGAGTCGCCAGGTGGATGGGGATGCGGTTTCCCCGGCAGGGCCCGTCTGTGATTGCACGAGGTTCGCCTGCGTGCTGATCCATATCGCGCCGCTCAACACCAGGTCTGGCGAGTTGGTCCATCATTCCGGGTCAGTCCTGCTCATGCGGTTTTGGTGGCTCCAGGCACTTGCGGACCCCGCAGACACTTGAGACCATCGCGCCGGCTGCTGACGCAGCATGGATATGGAGTCCGGCGGCGTCCGCGGTGCCAGCAAATCCACGAGCCGCCATCTGAACAGGGGGAATGTCTTGTCAAATCTCGTACTGCGCAATGGCCACGTGATCGATCCGGCAAACGGGTTGAACGCGGTGGCGGATGTGCGTGTGTCCAGTGGAACCGTCGAGACGGTCGGCCAGGCGATCCCGGCGCGCCCGGGAGACCGGGAGATCGACGTGACCGGTTTTCTCGTCACGCCCGGCATCATCGATATGCACGCGCACGTTGCGCACACGCACGCCCGTTCCGAGCTCTCCCTGCACCCGCTGGTGAACACCCTGTCATCCGGCGTGACCACCGTCGTCGATGCCGGCACCACCGGCTGGCGCGACTTCGCCCAGTTCCGGCACGATGCCATCGACAATCGTTGGAAGATTCGGGTGCTGGGCTTCGTCAACATCGTCGGTTCCGGCATGGGCGGCCCGTGGGAACACGAATCGATCGAGATGAACCCGAAGCTGGCTGCCGCCACTGCGACCATGCACGCCGATGTCGCGGTCGGCATCAAGACGGCGCACTACTGGGCGAAGCGCCGCTTCGATGCCGACCACGCCCCGTGGATGGCGGTCGATCGCGCCGTCGAGGCAGCGGAGCTGTGCGGCATGCCGGTGATGGTCGACTTCTTCCCGACCCTGCCCGAACGGCCCTATGAAGACCTCATCCTGAAGAAGATGCGCGCCGGCGATATCCACACCCACGTGTTCGCCCAGCAATTCCCGATCGTCGACGACAATGGTTCCGTGCTCCGGCACATGCATGAGGCGCGGGATCGAGGGGTCATCTTCGATCTCGGGCACGGTGCCGGCAGCTTCTGGTTCCGGAACGCCGTCCCCGCGATTCAGGACGGGTTCGTGCCGGATTCCATCAGCACCGACCTCCACACGGGCAACGTCGCCGGCGTGGTGATCGACATGCTCACCTGCATGAACAAGATCCTCAATATCGGCGTCTCGCTCGAGCAGGTGATCGCCATGTCGACGGTCGCGCCCGCACGGGAGATCAACCGGCCGGAGCTGGGCACGCTCACCCCCGGTGGCCCCGCCGACATCGCCGTGCTGGCGATGGACGAGGGGGACTTCACCTTCGTCGACTGCGAACGCACCACCATGCCCGGCGACCGGCGGCTGCGCTGCGAGTTGACCATCTACGGCGGTGACATCGTCTACAACCCGAACGGCCGGGGACGGGCCAGCTGGGAGCAGGATGCGCGCAACAACCCCCTGCCGCTCCACGTTCGCTCGCAGCAGTTCTGACGCGGCGCGCGATCCGCGTGCGCGATTCGCGTGTCGAGGTGCTTGCCACCGCGGCCGATCCGGGTCAAAGTGACCCAACGACGCTGGCACAACGTGAAAGGACGCACGAGTGACAACCCGAGGGCGAGCCGAGGACTATCAACCCAACGTTGCGCGGCCGCCGGACTTCGACGAATTCTGGGCCCAGGTGCAA
Organism: Chloroflexia bacterium; assembly: GCA_030430125.1. Taxonomy (GTDB): domain Bacteria; phylum Chloroflexota; class Chloroflexia; order Thermomicrobiales; family UBA6265; genus JACCVC01. Next base: position 10,600 of record JAUIGA010000061.1, read on the forward strand.
TCCGAGCTTGACGCCATCCCGCTCGATCCCGAGCTGACCCCGGTACCGATGCGATCAACGCCCGAGGTCGAGGTGTTCGAAATCCACTACACGAGCCTCGACAACGTGCGTGTCGCGGGGTGGTACTGCCGACCGCGCGAGAGCTACCTCGCCGGTCCCTACCCCGGTCTTTCGATCGTGCCGGGGTACGTCTCCGAACCGACGCTGCCGAAGTCATGGGCGAAGATGGGGTACGCCGCTATCGGTGTCGCCCCGCGCGGCAAGCTGCGGTCCAACAGCCAGTTCAATCCCGGGTATCCCGGCCTGTTGATCAACCGCATCATCGACCGCAACACCTACAGCTACCGCGGGTTCTACGCCGACGCTGCCCGCGCGATCGATTTCCTGCTGACGCGGGACGAGGTGATCCCCGGTCGCATTGGCGTGCACGGCAGCAGCCAGGGCGGCGCGCTCACGATCGTCTCGGCGGCGCTGCGGCCGGACGCCATCGCCTGTGGCGCGGCCGGTGCGCCCTACCTGACCGGGTACATGGACAGTGCCGAATTGACGCACTCCTACCCCTACGAGGAGATGAACGAGTACTTCCGGCTCTATCCGGAGCGGAAGGAGCAGGCGCGCGAAACCCTGGACTATTTCGACTGCCTCAATCTGGCCGCGTGGGTGAAGGCGCCGATGCTGATCTACGCCGGACTCTGTGACGATGTCTGCCCACCGGAAACGGCGTTTGCTCTCAGGGACGCGCTGCCAGGCGAGGTGACCCTGCACACCTGGGAGCGCTGTGGGCATGACGCCGGCAACTATTGGGAGATGCGAGCGGTCGAGGCGTTCCTCGCCGAGCACCTGCAACCAGCCTCGGTCGACGCACACGCCCAGATGACGGTCGGGTAGGGGGAGCACATGACCGACATGCAAACCGCCGCGCGTGACCTTGCTGCCGTGCGGCCCGAAGATATCGACGTGTTTTGGAACCGGATCGATGCCGAGCTGGCGGAACGTCCCGCCAATCCGGAGCTCACGGTGGCGCCGTTGCAGACCAACGACGACGCCAGCGTGTTCCGGGTGCGCATGACGAGCATCGACAACTATCCGATTGCTGCCTGGTTCAGCG
>JAUIGA010000062.1 GCA_030430125.1 Chloroflexia bacterium
CTCTGGCGGCTCTACTGGATGACCAACACCAGCGGCGTGCTGGATGTGCCAGTAGTCGGCAGGTTCACGGATGGTGTCGGCACCTTTGAATGCGAGGATGTTCACGACGGATGCCCGGTTCTGTGCCGGTTTCTCTGGCACGGTATCAGCGATACGACGGCGATCTGGGAGCAAGCGTTGAGCCCGGACAACGGTTCGAGCTGGGAGACGAACTGGATCATGGAACTGACCAGGGTGTCGTGAGCGACTGGCGAGCGTCGTGGATGTGGGCAAGCGAGCGCGGGCTCGGCTCGCGTCATCCATCCACCACCACCTCCAGCCCCAGGAACCGGCCATAGCCGCCGGCGGCAGTGTCCAGCGCGGCGATCTCGTCGGCATCGAGGTCGGACGGCAGGTACGGCGAGATCGTCACCTGGCGCGAGGTGAGCGTGCGCCGCCATCCCCCCACGATCTGACCGTCGAGTGCAACGAGGTGCGCCTGCCAATACTCGCGGGTGGTGGTGAAGCGACGGTGAACCTCGGGATCGAAGACCACCTCGCGGTTCCTGAACCCGATGAAGTACTCGTCGTAGTTCGGCAGCAGGTGCACCAGCGGCGACCGGACGTCCGGCGATTCCAGTGGCGGCACGAACCACCAGGTGGTTTCGTCGATCGTGACCTGCTCAAGCACGTCACGGTTCATCTCGATGCCGCGCCGGGCATCAGTCACGGTCAGCCCCGACCACCAGGCAAGGTCGTGCGGGGTCGCCGGGCCGTGGCTCTCCAGATACCGTCGGGCGATCCGCGCGAGCGCCTCGTCCCGATCGAGCGGTGGTGACGGAGGCACGCACTCGTCGAGCAGCGCGTAGGTGAACTGTTTTCCCTTGCGCGGCCCACTGCAGATCACCCCATGCACCTCGGCGTGCATCAGCATGTAGGCCATGCGCTGGCCGTCTGTGCCGATCCCGCCATCCCGCAGGACTGCGGCGAGCTCGTTGCGGGTCAGGAATGTCCCGCCAGCCAGCGCAGCGCCGATGATCTCGGCGCTGCGCGGCAACGTCGTGTCGTCGAGCTCCAATTCGCGATAACGTCCACGGCTGCCGGCGTGCACGCGTGGACCGGTGAGCGCCAGCAGCCAGCGGATGTCCTCCGGCAACACGAAGTGCCACGTGGGGCGCATCACGTGCGTCCGCAGGATCGCGCCATCGTTGAACAGGCGGTCGATATCGGTCGCGCGCACGCCATCGCAGCGCTGGGCGATTCCCCAACTCGCGCCGGGATAGTCCTGCGACTGCACGGCGAGGTGCCAACGCACCATCGCCTGGGGCGAATCGAACGGATTGCCCACGAGACGCTGTGCATGCATGCGGTGGTTGCGAAGCTGCTGCATCATCATGTGGACGAGTATACGCAGCGAGAGCTGGATCCGCTGCGTCTGTCCAGTATGCAGGAGATGGCGTCCCTGGGTTCATTGTCGGGAAGCTATGTGGAGTATAGTACTGGCTTCCGGTTGTGCTGCATGGAGGCACGGCAACCAAACAGGAGGGGTGGCGATGGATTCCCTGCTGAGCTCGTTGTTCGACGACCAGGGCGACGCCGAGGAGCAGCGCGCGAGGGCGCAGGACTTCGTCAATCGCGTTGCGGAGGGAGATCCGACCCAGGGGTTTTCCGATGAAGAAGCGGTGAAGAACTACGACCGGGTCGCCGGCAGGCTCTCGCCGCAGGAGCTTCAGGAAGCGACGACCGAGGCGATGGATCGCTTCACGCCGGAGCAGCGAAAGGAGTTCGCTGACCTGCTCAAGAAGCAGGGTGGCGACGCGGTCAGGGATGTCAACTACGAGGATCCGAACGAAGTTGCGAATCTCGTGACCGAGCTGCAAACCCAGAATCCCAATGGACTGGTGGGCATGTTGAGCGGTGGTGGCATCGAGGACATCCTTGGCGCCCTGTCCGGCGGCGGTTCTACGCAGGGAGGCGCTGCCGGCATGATCAGCAGCCTGGTCGGTGGCCTGCTCGGCGGCGGCAAGGGCGGTCAGTCAGGCGGGATTGCCGATTTGCTCAACAGCCCGGTCGCGAAGGGGGTGTTGGCGTCGATCGCCGCGATGGCGATGAAGAAGTTCATGGGTGGCGATGAAAGCGGCGACACCGCGCCGCCGAGCGACGACAAGCCGCGGCGCAGCGGCGGTCTCAAGGGGGCAGATGCCAGGGACGCATGATTGAAGTTGGTGCTCGAAGGTACGGCCCGGGTTGCACCAGCCCGGGCCGTGTCGTGGCCGGTGCGCGGCTGGGGTCAGGCCAACTGGGATGCGCGCCAGTTGATGGCGCACCTCTCCACTTCCCGGACGAGCCATCCTGATGCATGATCGGGTGACGCGAGCTCGCCTCAGGAAAGGACCGTTCGATGCCGATTCGCCTCGCCGTGCAGCAGGCATTGTTGCCTGGATCGACCCCCATGGAGCAGTTTCGCCATGCCGCCGAGTTTGGGTTTGCCGGTGTGGAGTTGAACCACAGCGACCGGTTCGACGTTCGCCTTGAGCACGACCTGATCGCCGATGCGAGCAGCGCGACCGGTGTCGCGGTCGCCGCGATCTGCACCACGGGCATGCAGGATCCGGTGCACCCCGACCATGACGAGCGAGACCGGCGCGTGGGCGAGCTGGCCGAGCTTGTCGACGTTGCGTCAGCGCTTGGCGCCGCCGGTGTGGTTTCGGTGCCGATTCGCCCCGCCGTCGCATTCCCCGATGCCCCGCTTCCCGACCTGGCCATCGAGATCTACCGGCGAGTGGGCGAGGCGTGCGGTCCGGGTGACGCGACGATCTTCCTTGAGCCGCTCAACCGGTACGAGGCGACATTCCTCAACCGGGTCGGGCAGGCGGCGATGCTGGCGCGGATGGTCGACCACCCGCGCGTGCGCGCGCTGGCGGACCTCTTTCATATGAATATCGAGGAAACAGGCCTGGCAGACCCTGTCACTGAGGCGGGAGACCTGCTCGGCCACGTGCATCTTGCTGACAATACCCGGGAGGAGCCCGGCGCCGGCATGCTGGATTTCCGCCCATTCTTCCGCGCATTGCGCCATGCCGGCTACCCGGGCTGGCTCGGCCTGGAATGTCGGAACCTGTCCGGACCGCCCGAGGTAGCCTTGCCGGCGTGCGTCCGCTATTTGGAGTCGGCGTGGCAAGAGGCAGGGTGACGCCGGCCCCACAGCTGCGCCACGCCGGTTGTGCCGGCGCCACCAGTGCGAGATCCTCGCGCAGGTTCGCGATTGGAAAGGGGAATGCCCATGCAACTCGAACATCACACGGCCTTGATCACCGGCGGAGGCTCCGGAATCGGGCGCGCGACCGCCCTGCGCTTCGCGGGGGAAGGCGCCGCCGTCGCCGTCTTCGATCGCCATGAGACGGCCGCGCGGGCGGTTGCCGGCGAGATTGAAGCCGCGGGTGGCCGCGCCATGCCGCTCCAGGGCGATGTGACCGACCTGGTATCGCTCGAAGGTGCGGTGGCGGCGACACACGAGCGGTTCGGCCCCGTATCGGTCCTGGTCGCCAACGCCGCGATCTCGGAAGGTGACGATCCGCTCACCATCAGCGAGGAAACCTGGGATCGCACGGTCAACATCGTGCTCAAGGGGGTGTTCCTCTCGGCGAAGGCGGTGCTGCCCGGCATGATCGAGAGCGGTCGCGGCGCGATCGTGACGATCAGCTCGGTCAACGGGCAGACCGGGATCGGCGAGGAGCCCTACAGCGCCGCGAAGGCAGGGGTGATCAACTTGACGCAGAACCTCGCCACCCGCTATGGGCCGAAGGGCATCCGCGCGAACTGCATCGCGCCGGGAACGGTGCAAACACCGATCTGGCACGAGCGCGTCGACCGCGACCCAGCCGTCTTCGAGCGTATCGCGCGCTGGTATCCGCTGGGGCGGGTCGGGCAGCCGGAGGACATCGCCAGCGCGGCGCTGTTCCTCGCGTCGGACGAGGCGGCCTGGATCACCGGCGCCGTGCTCAACGTCGATGGTGGCCTGATGGCTGGCATTCCGCATTTCGGCACCGAGTTGACCGGCTGATCCGGGGTCTCCATTCATGGTGGCGTGAATCTTGCTGGACGGGATGAGGATTTCGTCAGGCAGTGAGAGGAGGCGACCGTGTCCGTTGACGCTCAGGTATCCACCGTCAGGCTCTCCCGTCGTTTGCTCGTGCAGCGTTTGGCCGCGGCGGGATTCTCTGCCCCGGTGATCGGCTCGATTCTTGCCAGCGAGGGAATGGCGCAGGAGGCCACCCCGGTGCCTGCGGCGGAGCCCGGCGCCGACCTTCGCGAGGTGTTCGATCTCGACCCTCGGCTCATCCAGTACAACACGTCCAACTACGGCACTCCGCTCGACGCGCTCGACGGCGCCTTCCTCACGCCGAATGAGCTCTTCTACATCCGCAACAACGGGCCGGTGCCGGACATCGACCCCGGCACCTGGCGGTTGCAGGTGTCTGGCGCGGTCGATACCCCTCTCGAGCTCTCGCTCGACGACCTCAGGCAGCGTGACGTCGTCACCTCTACGTCATTCCTGGAGTGCTCCGGCAACAGTCGCAGCCACTTCGAGCCGATCGCATCTGGCACGCAATGGGGCAACACCGCCGTCGGCAACGCCGAATGGACCGGCACGCCGCTCCACGCGATCCTCGACGAGGCGGGGGTGCAGGACAACGCGGTCGAGATCGTGTCGCAGGGTGGGGACTTCGCGGAGATGCAGCGCGGCCTGCCGCTGGGCAAGGCGCTCGCCCCGGAGACGATGGTGGTCTGGGCGATGAATGGCGAGGAGTTGCCGGTTGTCCATGGTGGGCCGGTCCGGCTCCTCGTGCCCGGCTGGGGCGGCATCGCCTCCACCAAATGGTTGGTGGGTATCGAGGTGATCGACCACGTGTTCCAGGGCCGGCTGAACACCGACAGCTACACCATCGTCGACGAGTTCGACCGTCGGTTGCGGCCCGTGCGCGAGATGCCGGTCAAGTCGGTGATCGCCACACCGGTCGCCGGCGGCGAGCTGAACGCCGGGGAACAGGTGATCACCGGTTACGCCTGGTCGGGGTACGGACAGGTGACGCAGGTCGAGGTCAGCACCGACGGTGGCAGCGAATGGAGCGAGGCCACGATCGTCGAGGAGGCCGGCCGCCAGTCCTGGGTGAAGTTCGGGGCCACCTGGGACGCCCTTCCCGGGGAAACGAGCCTGTACGCCCGCGCGACGGACGAGATGACGATGACCCAGCCGTTCGCCGTGCCGTGGAACGCGCGCGGGTACTACTACAACGCCGTCTTCGAGGTGCCGGTGACGGTGATGTAGTGGCCGACCCCTGGCTGCCATTTCCGATGGAGAAGAGCCGGGGCGCGCAACTTGCCCGTACCTGGTCTCGCCTGGATAGCCATGAGGGTTCATCGCGATGATCCATCCCTTCGACACAAGCACGCTTGCCTTCGTTGCCGGGATGCGCGTGGCCCGGCTGGCGACGATTGACGCGGACGGCATGCCGTCGCTGGTGCCGATCTGCTTTGCCGTGCTCGACGGGGAGCCGCCGGTGATCGCCAGCGTGGTTGACGAGAAGCCGAAGCGGGTAGCCGACCGCGAACTGGCGCGTGTGCGCAACATCCGGCGGGACTCGCGGGTGAGCATCGTCGTCGACCGATACGACGAGGAGTGGTCGCGACTCGCCTGGGTGCAAATCCGGGGTCGAGCGCGGATTGTGGAGCCGGGGGTGGATGGCCACGCCGACGCCATCGAGACACTGCGCGAGAAGTATCCGCAGTATCGCGCGATGGCAATCGAGCGCCGCCCGGTCATCCTGATCGATGTCTCGCGGGTACGCTCCTGGGGACTCGCCTGACATGCCTGCCGATGCCGGTTGGTTGGAGCTGTCCGTCAGGGTCACGAACATCCCCATACCGTCACGGCGCCAAGTCTGTGTTTGACATGTCGCCAATAGTCTGGGATGCTGCGGGTTGCAGAAGGCATCAAGTGAACAATCCACGCGAGATGCCGCCTGTGCTGCACCATGGCGACTCGACGCCATGAGGTATTCACCAAATAGCGGGAGGAATACGCGATGCGACAATCACGTTTCGGTCCTGACGCGCCACATCTTTCCCGACGATCAATGCTGAAGGCTTCTGCCGGACTCGCCGGCGCGACAGCGATTTCTGTGCCACTCGTTGGTGGTGTCGCGGGACAGGGTACGCCGCAGGCCTCTCCGGCAGCGCCGGAGGGCGCGGTCGTCTCCAGCGTGGAGGGCGTGCCAGTTGCCTACACCCGGTATCCCGATCCGTTCCGGACGGTCGATGAGGTTCCCGGCAGTGGTGGCGAGGTCAGCGTGCTGGCGCTCTCGTTTTCTCCACCGCCGACCCCGAAGGATGACAACACCTTCTGGCAGGGACTCGAAGAGCGGCTCGGCGTGACCTGGAACGCTGACCTCGTGCCCATCGACGCCTATGGCGAGCGCATCTCGACAACCTTTGCCGGGGGCGATCTTCCCGACCTCTTCTTCCTGCTGCCTGGCACAACGCGCCCGATCATCTACGAGGCGATCGAGCAGGGGGCATTCTTCGATCTCACCGACGTGGTCACATCCGACCGCATCAACGACTATCCGAACCTCGCCGCCTACCCCGACTACCTGTGGGATGCGGTGCGTATCAACGGCCGTGTCTGGGGTGTCCCCAAGCCGGTGTTGCGCAACAACGATCCGACCTATTACCGGCGCGACTGGGGCGATCAGCTTGGGTTTACGGACCTGACCGACGCCCAGATTATCCATGACATGCTGGTCGCGATGTCTGCGGATGATCCCGACGGCAACGGCAGCCCGGACACCTACGGGCTCGCGCCGTTCGGTGGCAACTGGGGCGCGTTCATCATCAACCAGATGTTCAACGTGCCGTATGTCTGGCGGCTCAACGACGACGGTACCCTCACCAGCGCGATGGAGACCGACGAGTATCGCCAGTCGCTCGAATACGTCGTGCAGCTCAACGCGGATGGCGCCTATCACCCGGATTCCGCCAGCCTGAACGTCACCCAGTCGACCGACCTGCTGCTTGGCGGTCGTACCGGCATGGCCACGAACGGGTTCGCGGCCCTGTTCTGGCCCGGCCGCTATCGCGAGAGAATCAAGGAGGTCGTGCCGGAGGCGGATCTGCACCCGGTGATCATGCCGGGCGCCGAGGGCGGCGAAGGCATCAGCTACCAGACGCCGGGCTTCTTCGGCTTCACCGCCATCTCGGCGGAAGCCGCCCAGGACGAGGCGCGACTGGACGAGCTGCTGCGCGTAATGAACTATCTCGTGGCGCCGTTCGGCAGCGAGGAATTCACCTTCCTGAACTACGGCGAGCCGGGTGTGCATTCGGAGCAGCTGCCGGACGGCGGCTACAGCCTCACCGAGCAGGGCAGCGCCGACCGGAGCGCGCTGGTCTACCCCTTCCTGAGCGAGAACTATTTCTACATCCCGGGCAATCCGGACGAGGCGCTGTTCGCCCAGCAGCACAACGAGGCGATGGCCAAGGTCGCGGTCGCCAACCCGGCAGCGGGCGTGTACTCGCCCACCAGCGGCGAGGTGGGCGCCGAGCTGAACCAGTACACGGCGGACACCTACACGGCGATCGTGACTGGCCGCGAGCCGATCGACATGGTCGACGAGATGGTCAGCCAGTGGCGCGAGCGTGGTGGCGACCAGATCCGTGCCGAAATGGAGGAGGCGCTCGCCGCAGCCGAGGCAGCGCAGTAACGAGCGCTTCAATTGCGTCATTCTGAGCGAGAGTTCCCCTCCCCGAGCCGGGGAGGGGTCAGGGGTGGGGATGAAGAATCCCCCGGCGAAGCCGCTGCGAGACGCGCAGAATCGCGCCAATAGGCGTTACCTGGTGAGATGCGGCAGCGCTGCTGCCACGCGCTTCGCGCGGGGAGGGTTCTCCCCTCCATGGGAGGGGAGTCAGTGGGAATGACCCTTCGCTCCGCCCAGGGTGACGACCTGGGTACGAATTGCCAATGACTTCCGAATTCGACATTCGTCCCTATGAAGCCGGGGATGAAACCGGACTGCTTGCTTGCTGGAATGCCGCGATGTGGGCCGACCCCCTCGACGCGGTCACCTGGCGCGGTCGCTACATGCTCGATCCCAACTTTGCGCCGGCGAGCTGCCCGGTTGCCGTCGATCGGGCAACCGGTGAGGTGAGTGGGTTCGTGCTTGGGTTCACCGACCGTGCTCAGCCAGGCACCGATGCCTGGGTGGTCGGGTTCGGCGTGCGGGAGGATCTTCGTCGACAGGGCGTCGGCTCCGCGCTCATGGGCGCGTTCGACCGGCACGCGCGCGCGATGGGTGCGACGCGGGTGTTGTACGGCCCATACATCCCGAGCTACATCTCACCGGGCATCGACGTGGATGCCTACCGTGAGGCCGTGGCGTTCCTGTCCGCAACCGGCGCCGACGAGGGCGCGCGGCCGCTGAGCATGAAGGCGAACCTGACCAACTATCGGGTCGAGGCGACCGTCGAACAGCGCAAGGCGGACCTGGCGGGTCGCGGGATCGTTATCCGCCGCGCCGAAGCAGGTGATATCCTGCCCCTGCTCGCGTTCCTCGATGCGCACTTCCCGCACTGGACGGGCGACGCGATCGGGGTCATGCGCGAACTCTTCGGTGGCGATCCGCGCTCGGTGACGCTGCACGTCGCCGAGGACAACGGCGAGATCATCGGGTACGCGCAGACGCGCGCCGAGCGGTTCGGCCCGTTCGGGGTGAACGAGGCGTATCGTGGTCGCGGTGTCGGGGCGGTGCTGCTGTCGAAGGCGCTGCGGGCGATGCGCGCGCAGGGGTTCCACAGCGCGTGGTTCCTGTGGACGAGCGACCGCACCGCGAAGCTCTATCGCCAGCATGGCTTCGAGGAAGTCCGCCGCTTCGTGATGATGAGCAAGACGCTGGGCGAACGCAATCCGTAGGGGCGGGCCTCACCAACCCGCCGCAGACGGGGAGGGGTGTCGCCCGCCCGGCGTGCGCGAATCGCGCGCATTGTTGACGCCATCGAGTACCGCCACCTGACGGCGGCCGGGCGGATATCCTGCCGGAATCCGCCCTTGTGAGTGAACTGGTTTTTGGAGGCATCCACCTTGACTGCAACACCTTCCCCCGACGCCCCTTGCATCATGGTCATCGGCGCGCATGCCGCCGACGCCGAGCTGATGGGCGGCGCCGCCGTTCTTGCCCACCAGAAACAAGGCTGGCGCTCGGTGCTGGTCCATCTGACGCTGGGCGAGAAGGGCAGCCGAGAGCTCAGCCCCGAGGCATACGCCGAGGTGAAACGCGAGGAAGCGGCGCGCGCCGCGGAGATTCTCGGCGCCGAGCTCGAGATCCTGCCGTATCTCGACGGCGAGCTGCCGGTGAGTGAGGAGGTGCAGTGGGCCATCGCCGACGTGATCCGCAAGCACCGGCCGGATGTGATCCTCACCCACTGGAAGGGCAGCATCCACACCGACCACACGAACTGCTACGAGAACGTGCTGGCGTCGCTCTTCTTTGCCGGGCTGAAGACCTTCGTGCGCGAGTATCCGAACCACTACCCGAAGGCGATCTACTTTGCCGAGAACTGGGAGGATGAGGAGGAGTTCGCGCCCGAGGTCTACATCGACGTCAGCGAGGTCTGGGATACCTACCACCAGGCGGCGGCATCCTATACGCTGACCAGCGGCCCCAATCCGCCGTTCCGGTACCTGCAGTGGTACGACGGCGCCAGCCGCGCGCGTGGCGCCGAGCGGAACGTCGACCGGGCCGTCGCGCTGATGCCCTACCGCCCGTTCTATTCCCGCCGGCAGCTCCGGGATGCCCTCGCCTGATCCCGCAATCACCGGGCGGGAGCGGATGATTCATCCTGCAGAGCCGTCTGGTCAGACCGCCAGCGACCAACCCAAAAGCCGTCGTTCCGAGCAAGGGCCGCAGGCCCACAGTCGAGGAGTCCTCCCCACTGACTCCCCTCCAAATGGAGGGGAGAACCCTCCCCGCGCGAAGCGCAGCGCGAAAGTTGGCAGGTAGTGGCCTCGAAACCTGCGTCGTTTGGTTTCGGCAGCAAGCTGCCGGCGCTTCGCGCGGGGATGCTTCGACAAGCTCAGCATGACGGTGGTGTGGGGCGTTGACTGAACGGCTTCTGCTCGCAGGGTGTGAGCGATAGCGGCGCCCCGCCGGCTACCCCTTGATCGCGCCGGTGAGCACGCCGCGCGTGAAGTACTTCTGCAGGAACGGATAGACGATCAGGATCGGCACGGTCGCAACCACCACGATCGCCATCTGCAGGGTGCGGGCCGGTGGCAGCGGCTGGTTGGATGGTGTGTCCGCCGCGCTGGCGATATCCGTCCCCTGCAGCACGTACTGCCGCAGCACGACCTGGATCGGCCACTTGGTTGCGTCGGTCAGGTAGAGCGTCGCGTTGAAGAAGTTGTTCCAGATCGCGACTGCGTAGAAGAGCGCGACCACCGCCAGCACCGCCTTCGACAATGGAACCGCGATGTTCCAGAAGATGTGCCACTCGCTGGCGCCGTCGATGCGCGCCGAGTCGATCAGGTCCTGCGGCAGGTTCATGAAGAACTGCCGAACGATGACGAGGTTGAACGAGCTGATCAATCCCGGCAGGACGAGTGCCTGGTAGGTGTTGAGCAACCCCAGCTCCTTGATCACCAGGTACATCGGGATGATGCCCGGCGCGAACAGCAAGGCGCCCAGCACGATGAACAGGATCGCGCGCGAGCCGGGCACGCCGGGCCGTGAGAGCCCCCAGGCCATGGTCGTGGTGAAGATCATCTGCGCCAGCGTGCCGAACAGCGTCAGCCCGACGCTCACCTGCAGCGCCCGCACCACGATGCCGCCGTTGAAGATCGCCTCGTAGGCGGCCAGGGTCGGGTTGCGGGGAAAGAGGATCAGGCCGCCCGCCAGGACATCCTTGTACGAGGAGAACGACACGGCGAACACGTGGAACAGCGGCAGCACCATCATCAGCATGATGATCGCCAGGGTGATGGTCTTGAGCGCGGTCAGCCAGAACGGCGGTTTTTCCATCCATGGCGGCCGGTTGGTTGGTCGACGCTTTTTCGTGGTGGCGGCATCTGCGGCGAGCTTTTCGTACGGCGCGGGAGTGGTGGTGTCGACGCTGCTCATCAGAAGATCCCCTCGTCGAAGAAGCGCTTCGCGAGCTTGTTGGCGACATAGATCATCAGCGCCCCGAACACCCCCCGCACCAGGCCGACCGCGGCGGCGAAGCTCCAGTCACCGTTCACTATCCCCCGGAAGTAGACGAAGGTGTCGAGCACCTCGGCGGCGTCGGCTCCGACGGCGCCGCGCTGCAGGAAGTACTGTTCGAAGCCGACGGTGAGCATCGATCCCAGCCGCAGGATGAGCAGCAGCACGATCACCGGTCGGATGCCCGGCAGGGTGATGTTGATCAGGCGCCGGAAGCCGCCGGCGCCGTCCATCGCGGCGGCCTCGTACAGTTGGACGTCGATCTTGGTCAGCGCGGCGAGGAAGATGATGGTGCCCCAGCCGGCGTCCTTCCAGATCGACTGCGCCACCACCAGCGGCTTGAAAATATCAGGGTTGTTCATGATGCTCACCGGCTCCATCCCCCGGTTGAGCAGGATCTGGTTGAGGAAGCCGTCGCCGCCGAACACCTGTTGCCAGATCGCGATCACGATCACCCAACTGAGGAAGTGCGGCAGG
>JAUIGA010000063.1 GCA_030430125.1 Chloroflexia bacterium
CCTCAAACATCAGGTCGCCAGGGTGATCGAGTTCATACACACCCTGGGTATCCCTGCGATCGACCGCGAAGGTTACGAAGCAGACGATATCATCGGCAGCCTCTCCCGCACCTATGTCCAGGCCGGCTACGAGGTGATCATCGTCACTGGCGACTCCGACCTGCTGCAACTGGTAGAGACCGGCGCGACCGCAGTGCTACCCGGAACCCGCCGATTCGGTGAGTTCCGCGAGTACGATCCGCCGGCCGTCGTCGAGCGTTTCGGATTTGAGCCAGACCTGATCCCCGACTACAAGGCGCTCGTCGGCGACACCTCCGACAACATCCCGGGTGTCCCCGGCATCGGGGACAAGACGGCGAAGAAGCTCATCACCGAGTTCGGCGATCTCGATGAGATCATTTCACACACGGAGGAGGTCAAACCGACGCGAGCCCGAAATGCCCTCGCCGAACATGCCGACCTCGCCCGCAAGAGCAAGCACCTCGCGACCATCGTCTGCGATCTGGAATTCGATCTTGCGCTGGACGAGGCGACTGTTGGTCACTTTGACCTGTCGGAAATGACCAACCTGTTCCGCGAGCTTGAGTTTCGTTCGCTGCTCAATCGACTGCCCGAATCCACCCTGAATGCCGCGGAGGCGACCGTTCCCGAGGTTGCCATCAACGCCGGCAGTGACCGCACTATCGTCGCCACCGAAGCCCAACTCGCGGAGCTCGTCGAAGCGCTTCGGTCCTCCCCTGCGTATGCCGTCGACGTTGAGACGGACTCGACCGACCCCATCAGCGCGCGGCTCGTCGGTATCTCCATTGCCATCAGCCCAACGCGGGCCTGGTACCTCCCGGTTGGTCACCGCGCCGGCGACCAGCTTGCGCTGGAGTTCGTTCGGAAGCACCTCGACCCTGCACTCTCGCGTGACGGACTTGCGGTAGTTGCGCATCATGGCAAATACGATCTCCACGTGCTGCGCAGGCACGGCTTCACGCTGGATCGCCTGGATTTCGACACGATGATTGCCGGTTTCCTCATCGGCGATTCGTCGATTCGCCTCAAGGACATGGCGTTCACCCGACTTGGTGTCCAGATGACCGAGATCACCGAGCTCATCGGGACCGGTCGCAACCAGGACACCATGGACAACGTCGACATCGAGCTGGCCGCACCGTATGCGTGCGCTGATGTCGAATGCACCCTCGCCATGATGGAGCCGCTGCGACAGGATCTGGAATCGCGCGCGCTGCTGCCGCTCTTCGAGCAGATCGAGCTGCCGTTGGTACCAGTCCTCCTCGGTATGGAGGGTCGCGGAATCGCGATCGACACCGAAGAACTCTCGGACTTTTCCAGGGAAATCACTTCGCGCCTGCAGCAGGTGGAGTCTGAGATCGACACCCTCGCCGGTCGCCCCGTGCGTGTTGGCTCGAACAAGCAGCTCGCCACTGTCCTCTTCGACGAGCTTGGGCTACCGCCGGGCCGGAAGACGAAGACCGGATATTCTGTCGATTCCAGCGTCCTGGAGCGCCTGAAGGACCAGCATCCCATCATCGAGTGGATCCTTGAGTACCGGACGCTTTCCAAGCTGAAGTCGACCTATGTCGATGCCCTGCCGCAAACGGTCAACCCCGATACCGGGCGAGTCCACACGTCGTTCAACCAGACGATCGCCGCCACCGGCAGGCTGTCGTCGGTCGGCCCGAACCTGCAGAACATCCCGATTCGCACGGAGATCGGCCGCCGGGTGCGGCGCGCATTCATCGCAGACCACCGTCCGGCTCACCGCATCGTCGACAACGCCATCTTGCTCGGCGCCGACTACTCCCAGATGGAGCTCCGGATTCTCGCGCACATGTCCGGCGAGCCATTTCTCATCGAGGCATTCCGCAACGGCGACGATATTCACCGAGCAACAGCCGCGCTGGTCAACCAGATCGACTTCGATGAGGTGACATCAGACCAGCGTCGCGTCGCGAAGACCGTGAACTTCGGCATCCTTTATGGCATGCAGGCGTTTGGGCTGTCCCGTGACACCGGCATGGATCGAGAATCCGCGGCAAAATTCATCGAATCCTACTGGGAACGTCTGCCCAGAGTCCGCGAGTTCTTCGACGGCGTCCTGGAGTTTGGGCGCGAGCACGGCTTCGTCCAGACCCTGTCGGGTCGGCGTCGCTACATACCCGACCTGAACAGCAGAAACGGCATGCAGCGTCAGGCAGCTCAGCGTGTTGCCATGAACCTGCCCATCCAGGGAACCCAGGCAGACATCATCAAGCGCGCAATGATCGACCTGGACCAACGAATAGCTGACCGCGAGCTCCCCGGATACCAGGTGCTCCAGGTCCACGACGAGCTGGTGCTCGAGGTCGACGAAGCCCGACTGGCCGAAATCGCGGTGTTGGTGCAGGCGACGATGCAGGATGCTCAGCAACTGGACGTTCCGGTGATCGCCGACCTGCGTGTCGGCATGAACTGGGAAGATATGCGCCCGTACGACCCCGTGGACTGACATGCGCCACAAACGCGGGGGGACGAATGCACCGGGTTCGGCGTAGAATGGACAGAACGGGATCAATTTCTGACCCGGTTCTGCTGTGCAATTCGGGATGCGACGTTGTTTCAGGAGTTCCACCTGTATGCCGACCTATGTCTATCGGTGTGACGCTTGCGGTCACCAGTTCGAGCTGTTTCAGCGCATGTCCGACGATCCGGTCGATACCTGCCCGGAATGCCAGCAGGCAGTGCGACGGGTCATCCATCCGGTCGGCGTCGTGTTCAAGGGTTCCGGTTGGTACATCAACGACAGTCGGGCGAAGAACAGCGCGAACGGTTCGTCGGAAACGAAGACCAGTGAATCTTCGGGTTCGGACGCGGACAGCGGGACGGCCAAGAGCGATTCTGGCACCGCGGAACCCGTCAAGACCGCCGCCGACTAGGCACCCAGGCACGGGAGTAGCCACCATGAGAATCCCCCCGGCTACACCTCCAGAACGAACCGTCGCCGCACAGCGCGTCGCGATCGCACCCGGGTGCGTCTGTCCCCAGGGGTGAGCCGGTCACATTCGGCACACCCCCACCCTGCCAGGACGTTATTTCGGGCTGGCCAGGTTCGATGCGCCAGCACCAGCCTGCCTCGCACAAGGACGGACCACCATGTCTACGACTGTCGCCAGTACACACTCCGCCGACAAACCAGACCAATCCTCGTCGCTCCGAATCTACAACACGTTGACCCGAACCACCGAGCCGTTCGAGACGATCGAGCCGGGCAGGATTCGGATGTACGTTTGTGGTGTGACGGTCTACGATGACGCCCACATCGGCCACGGGATGTCCTATCTCCGCTTCGACATGATCCGGCGATACCTCGAACACCTCGGATACGACGTGTTGCATGCGCAGAACTTCACGGACATCGACGACAAGATCATCAACCGCGCCAATGCGGAAGGCATGGACCCCGACGTCCTTGCCGACGGGCTGATCGAAGATTGGATCGAGGAAACGCGCGCGCTGAACCTGCTGCCGGCAACGGTGTACCCACGCGCGACGAAAGAGGTGCGGGAGATCATCGCGTTGATCGAGGGCCTGATCGAGCGCGGGCACGCCTATGAGTCCGACGGCGATGTCTACTTTCGCGTTCGCTCATTCCCGGATTACGGGAAGCTCTCCAACCGCAACCTGGAGGACCTGCTGGCCGGCGCGCGCATCGAGGTAGATGAGCGAAAGGCCGATCCACTCGACTTCGCGCTGTGGAAGGCAGCGAAGCCTGGGGAGCCATGGTGGCCCAGCCCGTGGGGAAACGGTCGGCCCGGCTGGCACATCGAATGCTCCGCCATGTGCATGCACCACCTCGGCGGCAAGGTCGATATCCATGGCGGCGGACAGGACCTGATCTTCCCTCATCACGAGAACGAGATCGCCCAGTCGGAGGCGTTCCTCGGGGACGAGCCCTTCGCGCGTTACTGGCTCCACAACGGCATGTTGCGCCTGGACGGCGAAAAGATGTCGAAGTCCATCGGCAACGTGATCAGGCTGCGCTCGCTGCTCGACCGTGGCCAGGCGGACGCATTCAGGCTCATGGTGCTGCAGGCGCACTATCGCCAACCCCTGAACTACACCGAACGCGGACTCTCCGCCGCCGCCGCCGGTCTCCAGCGGCTTCGCGCCGCCGCGACGGCAGCGGTTTCCGCCGATGTCCAAAACGAGAATCTCGCCCCGGTTGCGATGGCGACGCGGGAACGATTCCACGCGGCGATGCTCGACGATTTCGACACGCCGGTCGCGGTCGCCGCGCTCTTCGACCTGGCGCGGGACATCAATCGTGCCGCCGCGGGCGGTGGTGCGCTGGCGTTCGACGAGGCACAGTCGGTCCTCATCGAGTTGGCCGGACTCCTTGGCCTCGACCTCGCCCGAGTGGATGCAGGTACCGGCAGGGATGACGAGGTCGACACCCTGATGACAATGCTGATTGAGTTGAGGGCTTCGCTGCGAGCCGAGAAGCAATTCGCGATGGCGGATCATCTCCGCGACCGGTTGCAGGAAGAGGGTTTCATCCTTGAAGACACCAGAACCGGGACGACGTGGAAGCGGAAAGCGCCGCGCTGATCGGCGACCGTCGAGCACACAACCGCAGCGCGGCCCCAAAGGGGGGAGTCGCACGCGAACTCATAACGCCAATCGTGCGGCTGCGCCGAGTCAGGAACGGCAAGGCTCCAGATACGACGCACGCTATCTCTATGGGCGCAATGCTGTGCTGGAATCGCTCCGGGGACGCAGGTCTCCTGCCCGGCGCATCTGGATTGCGGAAGGCGTCAAACCCGACGAGCGCTTCGACGAGATTCGCGAGCTTGCGGGCGAGGCCGATGTCCCGGTAGAGGACGTGCCCCGGATGATGCTGGACGACATGACGCGGCGGGCCAATCATCAGGGAGTGGTGATGGATCCTGCCCCCTACCCCTATGCCGATCTGGACGACCTGATCGAGACGGGCCGCACGATACTGCTGCTCGACCACCTGCAGGACCCGCAAAACTTCGGTTCGCTCATTCGCGCCGCTGATGCCGTCGGCATCGGTGGGGTGGTACTCCCGCAAGACCGCTCCGTCGCCGTGACACCCGCTGTCGTCAATGCCAGCGCCGGCGCCGTTGAGCACATTCAGGTGGCCCTGGTCGCCAATCTGAATCGCGCGCTGGAGAAGCTGGAAGCGGCGGGATACTGGATTGCCGGCCTTGCTGGAGACGACTCGGCGCAGGACATCTTCACGACCGATCTGCCTGCGCCGGTGGCGCTCATCGTCGGGTCAGAGGGACACGGGATGGCCCCATCGGTCCGCTCGCGTTGCCAACTCGTGCTCGGACTACCGATGCACGGCCACATCTCATCCCTCAATGCGGCCACGGCGGGAACCGTCGCCCTGTACGAGATCTTCCGCCAGCAGCGCAACGCCGAGTGACCCCGGATTCGGGCGCTCCTGGGTAGTCTCGTCCAGGGGCGCCGGTCCAGCGCCGCAGGAAGGTGCCCAGGTTGCTCGGCTGATCGCTCACGACGAAACCGGGCCATTCCGGCACGTATCCAATCGGAATCCCCAACCAGAGCTGCACCTGAAGTTTGCGTGATGGGACTGAGCTGGTAGCGCCGCCCCTGTGGCGGCTTCGGCACTCCTGCGTGTCGTGGCTTGCTCGCATACGAAGGTGCGCCCAGACCTGATTGGCTACAGCGGTTCTTTCAACGGTTGGCAGGTTCGCCCGCGCAGTCAGCCACCGGGGACTGGGCCGCCACAGGGGCGGCGCTCCGCGTTGAGACGGCGACGATCCCACCAACAAGTGTGCAACCCGCTGTAACACGACGAGAACACATGCCTGCGAGCTTCTCGCCTCCACGCCCCCAACTGCCTTCATGGAACCGGTAACATTTCCGCCTCTTTGACAAATCGTCACAGTGCGTCTAAGATGTACGTACAAAGTGTACGTACATGATGGCGGGGTGTGCGGTGCATGACACCTGCCGTTTGGGGAGGGATGCACCGATGACGCTCGATTCTGCCAGACTCCGCGATGTCGCGATCGAAAACGCAGTACCGGTGACGTTTTCACGTCGGGTTCTCGCCAAGGCTGCCGCCGGGTTCGCCGCGGCTGCGGCGTTCGCGGGCAGCAGCCCGGCCACACTGCCCGTGACCGCGCAGGAGGCAACCACGCGCGCCGGCGAATGGTCGCCAGCCGCCGACGCAGACACCACAGCCGGGGTCGAGTTCGCCGCCGATATCCCGTTTCGCGCGATTGCGCCGCACTGGGCTGGCAACACAGGCATCTCTGGCGCCGTCGAGATGTCCGTCAGCCTCGATGGAACGAGCTGGACCACACCAGTGTTTGTCGGCCCCGCCAACGCCGACGCCGGGCCACCTGATCGCGATGGCCGCACCTTTGGTCGCCTGCTGATGACCGACCAAGCCCAGCATGTCCGATTTCGCACGGTCGACGCCAATGGCGCGCCAGCGGTCCTCCCAGGGTTGACATTTACCTACATCGATGCAACCGACGGGCCGCGCCTCGATGATGTCGCCTCGCCTGCCTTCGGTGGTGAGCTCGTACGACCACCGATCATTACCCGAGCGCAATGGGGCGCCCCGCTCGCTTACGACGGCTGGGATGCCGGCACGTCGTGGTGGACGCCGGAGTACCGCACGGTCGAACACATCATCATTCATCATTCGGAAACCCCGAACTTCCGCGATCCACTGGTGGAAATCCGATCGATCCACTACTACCACGCCATTACCCGTGACTGGGGTGACATCGGATACAACTATCTCGTCGACTACCTCGGCAACGTCTATGAAGGCCGCAAGGGTGGCGAAAACGTTGTCGGTGGGCATGCCTTCCAGTACGCCTACGGCAGTGCCGGCATCTGCTCGATGGGCGCATTCTCGCTGGAAACCTCGACTCCTGAGGCGATCGGCGCGCTCGTCTGGATATCCGCCTGGGCAGGCCGCAATCTCGACCCACTCGGTCGCAAGGACTTCCACGAGACACCGAACTGCCCCACGATCGCTGGACACCGCGACGTCAACGACAGCAGTTGCCCCGGTGACTCGCTCTATGCCGACCTTCCCTATATTCGCTCCGCCACAGCCGAGGTTCTCGCCGGTTCGCGCTATGCCGGTATTCCCACTGACTTCGCCGCCGGGGAGGTGGTGGAGGTCACCGTCAACAACGCCAACCTGCGATCGCGACCATCCGTCGACGCATCGATCGAGGCGACGCTTGCCGCCGGCAAGATCATGACCATCGTCGAGGGTCCTACCACGAACGATGGATACAGCTGGTATCGGGTGTCAGGCGAACGCAGCGCCGGCTGGTTGGCGTCGACCACCTTCGGGTCGTCCAATGCGGCACCGCCGCCACGTGACTACTCCTATGGTTCCCGTGTCGAAGTGGCGACCTCCCTGCTCAACATTCGGACCGAACCCGGGCTCTACGGCGCAATTGTGGCGACCATGCCGCAGGGCGACCTCGCCACCGTCGTCGCTGGTCCGGAAACCCACGGAGGTCTCGACTGGTTGAAGGTCGACTCCAACCTGGGAACAGGTTGGGTCGCCGCGCAGTACGTCGCTCCGTCCGGTCGCGCCTGGGTATCCTCCTCGTTTGCCGTTGGTGACGGCATTCGCGTCGCGACCGACCGGCTCAACTTGCGAACCGATGCCTCCGACCGATCGCCCGTGGTCGCCCAGCTCTGGGAAGGCACCACCGGGACCGTTGTCGGCGGCCCGCGCCGATCGGGGAGCTTTACCTGGCTGCAGGTCGAGACCAGTGAGGGCACAGGGTGGGTCGTGGAGCGCTACCTCAGCGACGGCGATGCACCGGTGCCTGGAGACGCCGCGTTCTCCGCTGGCGATGCGGTGTTTGTCGATACGGACGCGCTCAATCTGCGCCGGTCCGCCGGCCTCAGCGAACCTGTGCTGGCCGTGTTGTGGAACGGTGAAAGCGGGACCATCGTCGATGGGCCGATCGTGCGGGACAACTACACCTGGTACCAGATCGAGACAGACCGGGGAACCGGCTGGACGGTCGAGACGTTCCTGTCGCCCTCGGGTGGCAGCACCACGCCGGCAAGTGGACTGGAAGTGGGTACCGCGATTTCGGTGACGACCGATTCGCTCAACCTGCGCGAGTCGGCCGACACGACCGGTCGCATCCTGGGGAAGCTCTATTTCGGGGATCGTGGATCGGTCGCCGGCGGTACCGTGCAGTCCGACGGCTACACATGGGTGCTGGCGGACTTCAACGGTACGCTCGGCTGGGTCGCCACATCCTACATCGGCCGATCCAGTTCGGCGCCGACATACACAGGCGATCTCCAGATAGGGATGCAGGCTGAAGTCACCTCGGACAATCTCAACGTTCGCCCCTCGCCCTCCCTCTCCGCCAGTGTGTCAGGTCAACTCTTTACCGGGGCGATCGTCGACATCGTCGACGGGCCAAGACAGGCGGATGGATACACCTGGTTCAAGGTCGAATCGAGCTCGTGGTCGGGCTGGACCGTCGACGTCTGGCTGGCCAGGGCCGGCACGGTGATAGGCACCGGCGCCACGGTACGGGTCTTTGGGGGCGAGTTGAATTTGCGAAGCGGGCCTTCGACATCGGATGAGGTCGTCAGGATCCTGCCAGACGGCGCCGTTGTCGAGGTGCTGGATGGACCGGAGTCCTCGGGAGGCTACCAGTGGTATCGTGTCAGCAGCTCTCGCTACGGGACGGGATGGGCAGTATCCGCGTGGCTGGAGCGGGTATAGCCGCGTCATTGCATCGAGACCGGCACTCCGCGTACAATTCATCGGATTGAGTCCTGCCTTCCTGGGTGGAAATGCGCCGCCCGGGGAGGTTTCCTGCGCGATTCATCGCCAACGACGAAACTCCAGGCATCAGGAAGGTTACCTACCATGAAGATCGTGCTGCGACAGGATGTGCCCAAGCTCGGCGAGGCTGGCACCATTCAGACCGTCGCGGACGGATACGCCCGCAACTACCTCATTCCCCAGGGGATGGCCGTGCTCGCCACCGTCGGCGAGATCAAGACCGCTGAGCACAACCTGAAGGTGCGCGAACGCAAGGTCGCCCGCCAGGAGGAAGCCCTGCAGTCGCACGCCGACAAGATCGAGGGGACGCGGCTTGAGTTCACGGCACTCGCCGGTGATCAGGGACGACTGTTCGGCTCGATCACGTCGAACGACATCGCCGAGCAGCTCAAGGAGAAGACCGGCGAGGATGTTGACCGCCGGAAGATCCAGCTGACCGACCCGCTGCGCACGGTCGGCGAGCACGAGGTTGAGATTCATATTGTCGGTCGGCTTCGACCAAAGGTGCTCGTCGTCATCGAGGCCGAAGGGTCATCGGAATCCGACGACTCGACCACGGAAGACGTGGCAGAAACCAGCGCCGAGCCGGAAGTCGCCGGCGACGAGGCTGCCACGGAATAGCGTTGCTCGCGGTCGGCCGGAACGTCTGGTCTGGCAGCCTTCGCGGGTGCATCCATACCGGACCGCGCGGCTGCCAGAATGGAACGACGGAATGGATACCGGCGTCGACCGGCTACCGCCACACAGCATTGAAGCAGAACAGTCCGTCCTCGGCAGCTTGCTGATCGACCGCGACGCCATCATCCGCGTCGCGTCGTACCTCAAGTCCGAGGATTTCTACGTCTCTGCAAATGCCACCATCTACGCCGGAATCCGCGATCTGTACAACCGACGCGAGCCGACCGACTTCGTTACCCTCTCCGATGAGCTCGAACGTCAGGGCACCCTCGACGACATCGGCGGCGTCGGATACCTATCCTCGCTGCTCAGCGCAGTGCCGACAGCCGTCCACGTCGAGTACTACAGCAAGATCGTCGAGCGCACCGCCACCCTGCGCCGTCTCATCGACGCTGGAACCTCCATCGTCGGCATTGGGTATCAGGACAATGTCGATACCGAAGACGCCCTCGACGCGGCGGAGCGAGCGCTCTTCAATGTCACGCAACAGCGATCCACCAAGGATTTTCAGAGTATCGACGAGGTGATCGATCGTTTCTTCGATCAACTCGAATTCCTCCAGGCGAACCGTGATGAGTTTGTCGGCGTCCCCACCGGATTCACCGATCTCGACCGTCTGACCGGTGGTTTGCAGCGCTCGGATTTAATCATTGTCGCCGCGCGCCCCAGTATGGGAAAAACCGCCTTCTCCCTCGGCATGGCGTACGGCGCGGCCGTCAAGCACGGGCGTACAGTTGGCGTGTTCAGTCTCGAAATGTCGGCCGAGCAACTCGTCCAACGCCTGCTTTCCACCGAAACTGGCATCGACTCCCACCGCATCCGACTCGGGAACATCAACGACAAGGAGTGGGACGAAATCTCGCGCGCGTTCGGTCGCCTGTCCGAGGCGAAGATCTACATCGACGACGGCGCGAACGCCGGCATCATGGATGTACGATCGAAGGCTCGCCGGCTCCAGGCCGAGCACGGGCTCGATCTCATCATCGTGGACTACCTGCAGCTCATGAGCGGGCGCCGCAGCGAGAACCGGGTACAGGAAATCTCGGAGATTTCGCGCGGCCTGAAAGGGCTGGCCCGGGAGCTCAACGTACCGGTTGTTGCGCTGTCCCAGCTCTCCCGCGCGGTGGAATCGCGCTCCGATCATCGCCCGATGCTTTCCGACCTCCGCGAATCCGGATCGATCGAGCAGGACGCCGATATCGTGATGTTCATCTATCGCGAAGAGAAGTACGATGAGCACTCGGACAAGAAGGGCATTGCCGAGTTGATCGTCGCCAAGCATCGCAACGGGCCAGTGAGCAGTGTCAACCTCCGGTTCTTTGAAGCCACCGCTCGTTTCGCCGACCTCGAAATGTATCGCGCGGACTTCGACGAGGAGTGACCGTGTCGTCTCGTCAGACTCCGGACGCGCCGTTTTCCGGCTTCAATGACCTTCAGCGTGGCACGGTCGAGTTGCCGCTCCAGTTCTTCATTGACGTGCTGCCTGACATGACCTCCCTCGCGGAGCTGCAGGTCACCCTTGCCGTGTTTCGCCTCGTCTCGGCTCATGGCGGCGTCGAAGCTCCGGTGGCTGAACACGAGCTTTTGGCGGACAGAGCGCTGCGAAATGCGTTCCGCGTCGACGGCACACCCCACGGCGACAGCCGCCGGGCCATTCTCGATGGACTTGAGCGCGCGGCTGCCCGGGGAACGCTGCTGCGCGTCCGTGCAGAGTCCGGACGCAGAACCGCATCGTGGTACTTCCTCCACACCGTCGTCACCCGGGAGCTCGTGCATGCGATTCAGCGCGGCGCCATCGCGCCACCGCGCATCATGTGGACCGAAGATCGACCGCCCGACGTCAGCGCCGACCCGCCGACCCCGTTCTTCCTTTACGAACAGAACATTGGCCCACTCACACCGATGATCGCGGATCGTATCACGCGCGCGATGGATGACTACCCGATCAGTTGGATCGAAGACGCGATCGAAGAAGCGGTGGCGTACAATCGAAGAAGCTGGAAGTACATCGAGCGCATCCTGGAGACCTGGTCGCAGCAGGGACGCTCGGATCGCTCCGGCTGATCCTGGAGGCGAGTCGGCGTTCGAGCTCGACACACGCATCGCAGACGCCAGGAGGATCGACGCCGGTGGA
>JAUIGA010000064.1 GCA_030430125.1 Chloroflexia bacterium
GGACTGGCCGGATTCGCCGCAGCGAAGGAACGCCTGGCCGGCAAGCGGGTCGGGGTGATTCTCTCCGGCGGCAACGTCGACCTCGCTCGATTCTGCGAGATGGTTGGCTGACCGCACGGATTCCGGGTCGATCACTCGTAGGGGACGTCCTTGCCGGCGCAACCTGCGCCATCCGCGTCACGGTTCGCAGCCGGCAATGGCGTCCCGTCGTCATCGACCACAACGCTCGCGAGGCGTGGGCGGAACGCGGGAGGGCATTGCCCGCGCAGGCGCTGGTCTCCCATCGCACCGGCAGAGTGGGCAATACCCTCACCTACGGATTGGCTCACAGAACGCGGGCAAGCGCCTCCCCTGCCAACGGGAACATGATCCGGATTCAGCGTCGGTTGGTGCTCAATCCGCATCCAGCCATGCGCCATCGCGCATGAGGTCGCGTCCGTCGAGCTCGTTGACCTCGCGCCAGGCCTGCACGCGCAACGGCTGGATCCGAAAGTATAGGTATGGGGTGGTGAGCTCGCGCGGATCGAAGCCGGTCTTCGCGGCGAAGGCATCGCCGACGGCGCCCTCGATCTCCGACGCCGCCACCGTTTCCGCGACCCTCCCCTCGATCAATACGAGGTCGCGGGTCGGCCCGATGCCGAGACGAACCTTACCTGTCGTCGCCAGGTTGCGACTGGTCGGGCTGGATGCCGGTGTGGCGATCCACACCGTGGCGCCATCCCAGAGAAACGACAGCGGCACTAACCATGGAGTGCCGTTCTCGCTGCCGGCGGTGGCGATCCAGGCGTCGACGTCGTGTTCGAGCCGGCGGAGCGTGTCCCTCGTGCGCTCGCCCAGGGGTCTGGCGGGTGGTAGCGTCATGCTCGCTCAATCTCCAGGATATCGGTCGCGACCACGCGGAGCCTCGAGGTCCGCGGTCTGATGCGGGTGGCGGGCAAGCTTCGACCCCGCCACCCGCCTTCAATGCTACTCCGAATCCTGCAGCAGCCCGACGGGATTGCCGTCGGGGTCAATCACCGTGGCGATGCGCCGACCACTGCCGACATCCCGCACATCGCCCTGCGCCTCGGCTCCGGCGTCGAGCAGCGCCTGGCGGGCGGCGTCGACGTCATCGACGCTCACGTAGGCGACGGGACCGGTCATGCCCTGGGCGTGACCGTTGGGATCGAGACCGATATCCTGGCCGTTCACGTTGAACCCGACGTAGTACGGCGCGTCCTGGGTCGGATCGACACCAAGCAGCCCGCTGAAGCGCGCCTTCGCCCGCGCGATGTCCTTGACGGGGAAGATGATGGTATTGATGCCTGCGGTCATGGATTCCTCCTGGCGGATCCAGCGAATCGAAGTGACGGACCAGCGTCCGTCATCACCCTGACGTATCCCGGCCCAGGAATGTGACAGGCGGATCAGATTGAGCTCCATTCAGTCGTTCGGCCAGGAACTCCTCCCACGTGCGCTCGCCCACGGCGCGATCGGGGGCGAGGTTGGCGCCGTCACGGAAGGCGCGCGCGGCCTTGCCCGGCATCGGGAGCGGCACGATCGGTCGGCGCCGATGGCTGGCGCGCAGGTAGCTGCGAACGAGCTCGTCCATATCGTAGATGCGCGGGCCGGCGATCTCGGGCACGAGACCGGCAGGTTCACCGAGCGCGAGCTCGACGAGGCGCGCCGCCACCTCGTCGGCATCGATCGGCTGAAAACGGGTGCCTGACGGTACCGGGATCACCGGCATCTTCGCCATTTGCTCCAATGTCTTCAGTGTCAGGTCGTGAAACTGCGTGGCTCGCAGGGTGGTCCAGGGCAGGCCGGACTCCGCTACGATCCGCTCGGCTTCTCGCTTGGATGCGAAGTAACCGAACATGGCGCGGTCGACCCGGCTGACGACCGGGATGCGGTCGGCACCGACGACCGAGATGTAGACCAGATGCGACGCCCGCCGCTGTGCCGTCGCCGCTTGAACCAGGTGACGGGCCTTGTCCTCATCGCCCTTGGCGGTTCCCGCAAGATGCACGATGATGTCGACCCCATCGACCGCGACGCCGGCTCCCTCGCCGGTCGCGAGATCGCCGGCCACGTATTCTACGCCGTCTTCCGCCTCATGATGCCTCCGGCTCAGCACCCGAACCTCGCGACCTGCCTCGCGCAGGCGCCGGACCACGTGTCGTCCAAGGCTACCGGTTCCGCCGGTGACCAGGATTGGTGATGTCGTAATGTCGGGATACGATCGCAATGAGGGATCGCAACCGATGACTGACTCCCACTGGCTGGCGGCGCGATTCGAGGAGAACCGATCCCACCTGCGGGCGGTGGCGTACCGCATGCTTGGCTCGACCGGAGAGGCGGACGACGCGGTGCAGGAGGCGTGGATCCGGTTCAGTCGCACCGAGACGAGCGACGTCGACAACCTGGGCGGGTGGCTGACGACGGTCATCTCGAGGGTCTGCCTGGACATGCTGCGCTCTCGCACGTCACGTCGCGAGGAGCGGATGAACGACGACCGACCCGAGCCGATCACCAGCCAGGCTGAAGGTCACGACCCCGAGCACGAAGCGATCCTGGCCGACGCGGTCGGCGCCGCGATGCTGGTGGTGCTCGACACGCTGTCACCGGCCGAGCGGCTCGCCTTCGTGCTGCACGACACATTCGGCGTGCCGTTCGACGAGATCGGGCCGATCGTCGACCGCTCGCCGGCCGCGGCTCGGCAGCTCGCGAGCCGTGCCCGCCGCCGCGTGCAGGGGGTGGAACCCGACACCAGGGCCGACCGTGACCGGCAACGGGAGATCGTCGCCGCGTTCCTCGACGCCGCGCGCAACGCGAAGTTCGAAGCGCTGCTGGCGTTGCTCGATCCGGATGTGACGGTTCGCGCCGACCGCGCCGCCGCGGCGATGGGCGGCGACTGGGAGGTGCGTGGCGCGACGGCGGTGGCGAAGACCTTCTCGGGACGCGCGCGGGCCGCGCGGCCGGTGCTCATAGACGGGATGCCGGGAGCAGTCTGGGCGCCGGGCGGAAAGCCGCGCGTGGTCATCGCGTTCACGATCGAGGATGGGCGCATCGCCGTGATCGACCTCATCGCCGATCCGGACGAGCTGGCGAGCATCGACCTGGAGTTCCTGGGTGGTATGCCGAGGTGACGGCACGACGTCTCCAATGAAATCCTACGTTGTACAATCGGGTAGTACCTTTTATGGACGAGGAGGTCATCATGTCACTGCGACGATCGAAGATCACCCGCAAGGGACAGGTCACCATTCCTGCCGAGTTTCGCAAGGAGCTCGATCTGCGTGAAGGGGACACCATCCTGTTCGAAATGGACGACCGGGGCATCCATATCGTGCGGCCCAAGGATGTCGTTGCCCGCACGGCGGGCATCTTCAAGGACTACGCGAAGAACGGCGAGCCATTCGATCGCGATAAGGTCTGGGACGAGATTGTTGCCGAGCGCCTTGGACCGGATCGCGACAATGCCTGATGTGTTGCTCGTCGATACCAACGTATTCCTGAGACATGTACTTCAAGACATCCCGGATCATGCGGTACGGTCTACACGCCTGCTGGAGCGTGCCCAGTCGGGCGATGTCGTATTGTTCGCGCCGTCTACCGTCTTTTTCGAGCTCAGTCACTACATGCACCGCACACTCAAACTCCCGCGTGCTCCCGTTGCAGCCTCCCTGCTCGACATCTTGAGCAATCCAGGAGTTGCGGTCGATCACCCCGACGCAATCCGGAACGCACTCACGTTGTGGGCGCGACAGGGTCCACTTTCTTTTCCAGACTGCTTCCACCTTGCGCTGGCAAGAGAACTCGGAATGGACAAGGTGTGCACCTTCGATCGGAAGATGGATCGCTACCCCGGCGTGGAGCGCGTCGAGCCCTGACACGGGCTCAGGTCTTGCCTGCCGCCGCCTGCTTCATCCCGAGGTAGTGCGCTCGCTGGTCGGGATCGAGCTTCTCGATCGCGTAGCGGAGCGTGACGCGAGGCATCGTCGCGGCGTGCCGGTCAAGGAACGCGAGCAATCGTGATGGATCTTGCTTGCCGGCCTCCCGCAGCCACGCCCCAACGGCCTTGCGCACCAGGTCGTGCTCGTCGTCGACCAGCAACTCGGCGAGCCGGAAGGTGTCGTCCAGCTCGCCCTTGCGAATGAAGTACGAGGTCGCATACATGGCCGTGCGGCGCTCCCAGGGGTTATCCGAGCGCGCCAGCACGTACAGGATGTCGCGCGGCTGATGGTAGTCGTGCAGGTAGCCGCCGATCACGAAGGGCGCGCCGAGATCGACCAGGTCCCAGTTGTCGATGCGGTCCATTCGCCGCAGGTAGAGGTTGTAGAGCTCCCGCCGTCGATCCTCCGGAGTGTTCCGCCGGCGCGCCTGCTTGTCCATCACGCTGAGCGCGCCGGCGCGCGCCTCGTGGACGTCGCTTTCCATCAGTCGCTCGATCTGCCGCGGCGGCAGGTCGATGAATTCCTGCGCCAGCGCGAAGACCTGCCCCATGGGAACGCCGAGGATCACATCGTTCTTGCTGTCGTTCCTGAATGAACGCTCGTACTTCAATCGTTGCTCGGGCGATTGCAGCGCTTCCAACCGCTCGACGAAGGTCGCGGCGGTCATCTCGGTCACCATGGCTCCATCTCCCGCCGCAGTGCGTGATGCTGATGTCAGGTATCGTCGCCCAGCACCTGACCGATCTGGATCCTGTTGCCGTCGGGATCGGTGATCCATACCGATCGCACGGACCCCGGGACGACCCATTCAATCGTCCCGGTCTCAATCGCGCGCTGCGCGATCCCGTCGACGTGCGCTTCCAGGTCGTCCACCATCAGTGTCAACAACCCCATCCCAGCGCGGGGGGCGTCGGCGACGATGTAGAACCAGCCCGTTTCGGTGACCTGCCAGACCGCTTCGGCTGCATGTGGCACGAGGTCGGGTGGACGGCCCATGAGCCGCTCATACCAGGCGCGGGCCGTCTCGAAGTCGGTCACTGAAGTGCCGGCGAACATCTGGTTGACGACCACTGACGACTCCTAACGTTATCGGCACCGGACCACCAAGCGCCAGCGCCCGCACGCTTACCTGACGACGCGGAAAGACAGGTGCGTCGCGCCAGGTGTCTCGAGGTGCCGAATCTGCTCGAGCTCGATGTGATCGGCGACAAGGTGATCGAACAGCGGCGTGCCGGCGCCGAGCAGCACCGGCGCGATGTGCAGGTGAATCTCGTCGATCAGCCCCGCCCGCAGGTACTGCTGGAAGACGTTCGCGCCGGCGATGCCGATGTCCTTGTCGCCGGCGGCGGCGCGCGCCTGGGCAAGCGCGCTCTCGATGCCGTCGCTGACGAAGGTGAACGGGGTCGGTCCCTTGACGCCATCCTCCAGCGGATGGTGCGTCAACACGAAGCAGGGCCAGGTGAAGGCGGTGCCGTTCGGCGCCACCCAGCCGTTCGGGCTGTCGATGATGTCGAACATGTTGCGGCCCATGATGACCGCGCCGGTCGATTCGAACGCATCGCCGAAGAGCTGATCCCACGCCTCGTTCAGCGGGGAGTCCTCGTCGCCGGGGTTCGTCGCCATCATCCATGCGAAGATGCGCTCGCCGCCGTCGCCCAACCCCGCCTCACGCCGGGGGTTCGGTCCGGTGATGAACCCATCCAGCGAGATCGACTTGTCAAGTGCCACCTTGCCCATGTTCGCGCTCCATGCCCGCAGGCGTTGATATCGATCAACCTGAGAAATCCGGTCAATCGCCCGCGGGGCGCTCCTGGATCACCCACTCGTTGCCGTCGGGGTCGCTGAAGAAGACGAACGAGTTCCAGGTCCCTCCCTTGCCGTCGCGCCACTCGCCGTCCGTGAAGTTCCGAACTGGCGTGCACTCCAGCCCGAGGGTTACCAGCTCTTCCCGGGTCGCCTCGATATCGTCGACGACAAGGGTCAACCCCTCCAGCGAGCCAGGCTGCAATTTGTGCAGCGTCGAGTTCAGGTGGATTGAGCAGCCCGACCCGGGTGGGGTCAGTTGCACCAGCCGGCCCTCGCCGCCGAGGGGAACATCGAGGTCGACAGTGAAGCCGGTCTTGTCCGCATAGAACGCCTTCGCGCGGTCGATGTCGGAGACGGGGACGGGAACAACTTCCAGCTTGATGTCCATCGGTCGAAACCCTGACCTTTCACGCTACCGCGCCGGCGCCATGGTGGCGATCAGCTCGTCCAGCCGCTCGAACCCCTCGTTCATCCCCTGCTCCATGCCCGACGCGACCATCGCATCCCGCGCCTCGACCGACTGGAACACGGAGTTCGTCCGGGCGATGGTCTTGCCGTCGCGCTCCTCGAGGGTGAGGGTGTCCATCGATACGTGGCCCGGCGCGCCCTCGAACTCGAAGGTCTGGACCATGCCGTCCGGCGACGGCGTACCGTGGAAGACACCGTGGAAGCCGAACTCGTTGCCCTCGGGGTCGGTATGGATGTACCGCCAGGTGCCGCCGTCGCGGAGGTCGAACCGGTCGATCCGCATTGTCAGATTCCGCGGCCCGAGCCACTGCGACAGCAGGTCCGGATCGGTCCAGGCCCGGTAGACGAGATCGCGCGGGGCGTCGAACTCGCGCTCGACGAGAATCTGCGGGATGCCTGGCTTCGCGGTGATCTGGGTCTTGCCCATGTCTGGTTCCTTTCGCCTGCTGGTACGACTACGGTGAATCGGTGTGGTCCCGCTGGAGCGATGCGAGCAGCTCGTCGAGCCGGTGAAAGCTCTCGTCCCAGTACTCCTGGTAGCGCGCCAGCCACTCGGTCGCTTCTCTCAGGGGTTCGGCCTCGAGATGACTGAGGCGAGCGGTTGCCCGGCGGCTGCGGGAGATGAGTCCAGCCTGCTCGAGCACCTTCAGGTGCTTGGAAACTGCCGGCTGTGACATTGCGAAGGGCGCGGAGAGCTCGGCGACGGTAGCGTCCCCCTCGGCCAGCCGAGCGAGGATCGCGCGGCGAGTGGGGTCCGCGAGGGCACCGAAGACGGAGCTGAGCTGATCGACTTGCATCGCGTTCTACTCCATAACCACACGGTTTCATAACCGTATGGTTACACTACCGATCACTTTCGCGCATGTCAACCCCTCGTAGGCGATCCACTTCATCAGGTCGTTGCAGGGCACAGCTTCCTCGTGGGAGGCCGCTTCCTTCCAAAAGATGTCGATCTGCGCTGTTCGTGCCAGGTCGTAGCCGTTGCTGGCGTCCAGCATGATCCGCGCAGACGGTACCAACGCCTTCGCGCCGCGATCCGACCGCGCCAGACCGTGCACGCATTCTCATCTGCAACCCATTGACCATGCGGCCGTTGGTTGCTATCGTCGCTACATTAACGTTCACGTTATCGATCATGAACGGAGTGCCCATGCCAGCTGTGCACCAGGCGACGGTCACCGCGCCGTCGCATTTCGCTCCTCGCCACGGCGATTTCCGGTTGTCGCGGTTCAACCCGCTCGACCGCATCCTCGCCTACGACGACTTCAACTCCGGTACGCACGGCTGGGTCGAGCTGCTCGGCAACTACGACGGCCAGTCGAATCTCGACACCGTCGACGACCACATGCGCGACTTTCGTCCGCCGCAGCTGAGCTCGTGCAGCTTCTTCGATGTCGGTACCCACGGCGCGATGTCCGGCACCTACGCTCTCAAGGTCGCGACCCGCCCGGAGGCCGGTCACACCGCCGTCGCCATTCGCCGCCTGACGATGGCCGGACGCGGCAGGGTGCAGTTCGAGACCTTCTTCACCTTCAAGGCCGAAGCCGCTTCGGAAGAAAACGACGCGGCGGCTCAGGCAGGTGGCGGGCAGTGGGACGGCAACACGCATCCCTCCGAGACGCAGTTTGGGGCCTTCACCATTGCCACCGACATCTGCGACACCGTGCGCTACCACTGCGTGGCTCGCTACCTCAACACCGACCTCGGCAACCACCTGCAACGGCAATGGGTCTACCCATCGGTGCCCGAGCCGACCCCGCGCGAGCACCTGGAAGGCAAGGCAAACCTCGACCGGCTGGCCGATTTCACAGCCCCCAATCCGGAGGACTGGCATCCGTTCGGCGACGCGCAAGAGCTCTGCTACAACGAGGTGCCCACGAAGGTCAACTGGCACTACCTGCGCTGGCAGATCGACACCGCCACCCGCTCGAACGTCGAGCTCCAGGTCAACGACCGCATCTACGACATGCGGGAGATTCCCGTTCCGCCCTACGACGAGCCGTACGGATCGCTGGGGAACCTGTTGAACTTCTACGTATCCGCGCGGACGCATACCAACGTGCGCAACTTCCTGTTCCTCGATTCCGTGCTGATCTCGGTGGATTGGTAGGGCCGGCAATGCTGCAGTCACTCTCCGTCGTGCTCGAACGGAACACCCGCCTCGACGGGACGTTCACGACAGAACCGTACGAGGTCGCCTGGGCTCGCGAGGCGAGGTGGTTCGTTCGTGTCCTCGACATGGAAGGCGTCGATGCCTGCCTTGAGGCCGTCACGCAGATATCGCCGGACGGTCTGCACTGGTGCGACTTGAATGACGAAGGAATCAGGCTGAGCGACCGCGGCCTGGCCACCCTACCGGCTCGCGAGTTCGGCGGCTGGCTGCGTCTCAAGGGCTCGGTGACCGGCAATGCGGCCATGGCCAAAGTCATGGTCTATCTCGTGCTGAAGAGTTGAAGAACCGTCGACTCGCGCCGCTTCGCTCGACCACTGACCCAGGAAAGGAGGCCCTTCCCCGAACGACCGCGGCTTCACCGTTCCCGGACCTGGCCGCCACATCGGGTGGCGCGGGAACGCGAACCATGTCGATCGCAACACCCAGGAGGCATCTACATGACTCCCGCCAACCGCACCTCACCGGCAACCCTGTCCGACCTCGTGCGCAACTACACCACCGGTACGATCAGCCGCCGTACGCTCGTGCAAGGGCTGGCCGCGCTCGGTGTCACCGGGTCACTCGCCGGCGCCATCGCCGCTCGCCCCGAGCTCGTGGCCGCTCAGGCCACACCCTCGAGTACCGAACCAGCAGGGGAGCTCACGCTTTCGCTCGCATCAAGTCTCGAAGGGA
The DNA here is from genome assembly GCA_030430125.1 of Chloroflexia bacterium. Taxonomy (GTDB): domain Bacteria; phylum Chloroflexota; class Chloroflexia; order Thermomicrobiales; family UBA6265; genus JACCVC01. The sequence continues at coordinate 9,055 of JAUIGA010000064.1, forward strand.
TCGATCCGCACGGCGCATTCGCCGTCGAGGGCTCCACTTCGATCGTCATCACCATGTACCTCGACACCCTGATCGCCCGCGACCCCGAAACTGGCGATCTCATCCCCGCGCTGGCGACATCGTGGGAAGCGACAAGCGACACATCCTGGCAATTCACCCTGCGGGAGGGTGTCACCTTCCACGATGGCACTGCGTTCACCTCAGCGGATGTCAAGGCGTCGCTGGAACGCGTCCTCGACCTGGAGGGGCCGCTCGCTCCGCTCTGGGTGCTCGTCGATACCGTAGAAGCTCCAGATCCCCTCACCGTCGTCATCAACACCACCGAGCCGATGGGGACGGTTCCCGTCAATGCCACCCTGCTCTTCATCGGGCCGGCCGCGGGCATCAACGAGGATGGATTCTGGAACAACCCGGTCGGTATCGGACCGTTCAGGTTCGTCTCGTGGGTGCCGGATTCCGAACTGATCGTGGAAGCGAACCCGGACTACTGGGGCGGCAGCCCGCAGCTGGAACGGGTCGTGGTGCGCGACATCCCCGAGCCGGCCGCGCGAATCACCGCGCTCGAGACGGGCGAGATCGACTTCACCTACAACATCGCCCCCGACCAGTTGCCGGCGCTGGAGGGGAACCAGGATCTCGCCATCGACACAACCCCGTCATACACCTACTACTTCAACTGGTTCAACGGTCAGCGGGAGCCGTACACCGATGCCCGGGTGCGACAGGCCATGGCGTACGCGCTCGATGTCGATACCATGGTCACCGAACTGATGGCCGGTGTCGGGCAACGTGCCCAGGCGCCGATCCCCACGACCGTCTTCGGCTTCGCGCCACAAACCCCGTACGACTACGACCCGGAACGGGCGATGGCACTGCTCGAAGAGGCGGGGTATCCGGACGGCTTCGAGACGACTGTCCAGTGGAATCCCGGGTCCGGCCCGCAGGACCGCGCGCTGATCCAGACGATGATCTCCTACTGGGATGCAATCGGCGTGCGCGTCGAGAGCCTCGAAAAGGAACGTGGTCTCTGGATTGACGACCTCGTCGCGCTGAACTGGGACATGAACTTCCAGACCAACACGGTCCGGACGGGCGATGCCGACTTCACCCTTCGCCGGCTCTACACCACCGAAGCGAACCGGAACGGCTACAGCAACCCCGAGCTCGACGAGGTGCTTGTCGCGTCGGCGGCGTCGACCGACCAGGCTGAGCGCGAGCAGTTCTTCGCCGAAGCCTGCCGGATCATCTGGGACGAAGCGGTCGGGATCTTTCCGATCGACCTGATCGCCAACTATGTCTATCAGGACGGCATCGAGGGGTTCGTCCCGGTACCGAGCCAGGTACCCGAATTCGATACCGTTCGTGTGCCGGCAGAGGATTAAGTATCGCGCCGGGCGCAAGGGTACGGCGTCGCCCGGCAACTCGTTGAAGGGACCCCCATGCTCCGGTACCTGATCACGAGAACCGGGTTGTCGCTGCTGGTGCTGTGGGGTGCCCTCACTATCGTCTTCCTTGCCATCCGGATCGTGCCCGGCGATCCCGCCGCGATGATGATCGGCCCGGGAGGCACGGAGGAGGATATCGATGCACTGCGCACCCGGCTCGGACTCGCCGAATCGCTCCCGGTCCAATACGGGCGATACCTGAGCGATGTCGTGCGGATGGACTTCGGCGACTCGCTGTGGCTGAACCGCCCGGTGGCCTCCGAAGTGTTCTCTCGCGTGGCGGCGACCGCCCGGCTCGCCGCCGCCGCCGCCGTGATCGGAATCGCGGTGAGCTTCCCGCTCGGGATCGCCGCCGCGCTCAAGCGCGGTACGGTGCTGGATGGGCTGATCTCCATCGTTTCACTGCTGGGGCAATCGGTGCCGAGCTTCTGGCTGGGCATCATGCTCATCTTGGTGTTTGCCCGCCAGTGGCAGTTGCTGCCCAGCGCCGGATCGTCGGGCTGGTCGCACCTGGTGTTGCCGGCCATCACCCTCGCGATGCCCTTGATCGGCGTGTTGACGAGGTTGATCCGCAGTGGCCTGCTCGATGTGCTGCACGAGGACTACGTTCGAACCGCCCGCGCCAAGGGGCTGTCACCGCGGGCGGTGCTCGCAAACCATGCCATGCGCAACATGCTGATCCCGGTCGTCACCGTGGTTGGGTTGCAGCTTGGCAACCTGCTTGGTGGCGCGGTCATCGTCGAAACCGTGTTCGGGTGGCCCGGTGTCGGCCGGCTGCTGGTCGACGCCATCAATCAACGCGACTATCCACTGGTCCAGGTGGCGATCCTGTTCATCACGGCCAGCTTCATCTTCATCAACCTGCTCGTCGACCTGAGCTACGGGATGCTCGATCCTCGCATCAGGATCCAGTGATGCAGACCATGCGAAGTCGAAACCGTTTCCGCCACCAATCCAGGGACGCAGCATCACCTGACACATCCCGCACCGGCGGCGCCCGCCAGAGGCGCTCCTGGACCGACTCCAGGGACGTCCGGCTCGCCCTCTGGGCGCTGCCGGTGGCCCTGTTCGTCGTCGCGGCGATCTTCGG
>JAUIGA010000065.1 GCA_030430125.1 Chloroflexia bacterium
ACGGCAACGAGGCCAGTCCCAGCCACGACGGCGGACTCGGGTTCTTCCCGCTCTACCCGCTGCTGATGGAGGGACTGGCCTGGCTCTTTCCCGGTCCCGTCACGGAGGGGCAACTCGCCCTCGCCGGGATCATCATCAGCAATGTCGCCTTCCTGGTCGCGGCGCCACTCTTCGCCGATGTCGTCGTGCGACGGACGAACGCGGCCGTTGCCCGCACCGCAACCCTGCTGTTGTGCATCTCGCCGTTCAGCTACTTCTTCAGTGCCGGGTACAGCGAGTCGCTCTTCCTGCTGACGGTGGTGGCCAGCTTCTGGTTCGCCGACCGGGACATGTGGTGGGCGGCTGGGATCGCCTCGGCGCTCGGCACCGCCACCCGGCTGGTGGGGCTGGCGATCCCGCCGGCGCTGCTTCTGCTCGCCTGGCACAAGCGCCGGCCGCTGCGGGACCTGATCACTGTTGCGGTGCTGGCGCCGCTGGGGGTGGTTGTGTGGTTCCTGGTCACCTGGGTGGTCTATGGCGACCTGCTCGCCTACTTCACCGCGCAGGAGAACTGGGGCGGATGGAACGAGCACGTCTGGTTCTATATCAAGCTGTTCGTCACCGACCCGGAAACGACCTTCCTGGGCGATCCCCGGCACCTGGTGATCGTGCTGAATGTGGTGCTGTGGGCGTTGTGGCTGACGACGCTGCCGTGGGTGTGGAAGCGACTGGACCCTGGCATCGCGCTGCTGACGACGCTGCTGGTGGTGCTGCAGGGGGTAATGACGTGGGTGTCCCTAGGGCGCTACCTGCTGCCGGCGATCGGCGCGTTCATCGCCTTCGCCTGGCTGCTGGAGCGCCCAGAATGGCGGGGGCTGCGGCGGGACCTGGTGATCGTCAGTTGCACCATCTCCACCGGGATCCTCACCTTCCTCTTCAGCCACGGCTTCTGGGCGATTTGAGCACCGCAGGTGTCCAATCCATAGCGATCGACCCTGTATCGGCCATTCGTCGCGGCACCCGAAGACCAAGGTGCCCCACCTCACCGTCACCCCGAGCTTGCCGAGGGATCCCCGCGCGAAGCGCTCGGCCGCGAACGCGGCCGCTTGGAAGAGTGCCTCAAGAAGCTGCGATCCCATTCATCCAGATGGCTGCGCTTCGCGCGGGGACTCTTCATCCCCACCCCTGGCCCCTCCCCTCTGACTCCCCTCCATTGGAGGGGAGAACTCTCCCCGTGTCGGGGAGGGGAACCGTCGCTCTGATTGACAACATTTCATGTCGTCCTTTCTGGCCTCCACAAGGGCGGTCGCTACAGGTTGACTTTCGCCCTGGCCACCTCCATCGCCTCGGCATAGCGGGCGACCGCGGCTTCGGTGAACGGGTAGAGATTGGTGATGAGGTGGTCGACGCCGAGCTCACCGTAGCGCGCCAGCTGCCGGCCCAGTTCCTCCCCATCGCCGGTGAGGTAGGTGTCCGGATCCGACATCCAGTTCGGCAGCTCCCCGAGGTCCGGATAGGCGACCGTCACCCCGCCAGTAATCGTCAGCGTCGCCGGATCGCGACCTTCCTCCCGGCAGGCGGCGTGGAGCTTGCCGAGCTCCTCCCGCACACGCTCCTCCGGACCAAGCCAGTCGATCGTCCACTGGTCGGCATAGCGGGCGGTGAGCCGCATCATCCTCGGACCGAACGCCGCCACCAGCAGGGGCGGGCCTTCCGGACGCGGTCCCCGCGGCACGATCTCGCAGCGATCGGCGTGGTGGTATTGGCCGTGGAACGTTACCTCGCCGTCACGCAGCAGCGGTCGCATGACCTGCAGCGCCTCCTCGAAGCGGGATACGCGATGGCCGAAGGGAAAGCCGAAGGCGTCGAACTCCGGCTCGTGCCACCCCGCGCCGATGCCGAGGATGAGTCGGCCACCCGTGATCATGTCGAGCGTGGTCGCCATCTTCGCCAGCAAGGCGGGGTTGCGGAACCCGGCGCAGAGGACGGTGGTGCCCAGCTCGACCCGCTCCGTCACCGCCGCCAACGCCGACAGCACCGTCCAGCACTCGTGGAAGCCAACAGTGGGATGCTCCTCGAAGCGATGGAAGAGGTGGTCATACACCCAGACAGCATCGAAGCCGGTGGCCTCCGCCTGGAACGCTCGCGCCTGAATCTCGTCCCAGGGGAGTGCGTTCCCCTGCTGGTCCTGGGTCAGTGGGATGACGAGTCCGATCTTCATGGGTTGATGATGTCCTTGCTGTCGGTCGAACGATCCTTGAGGACGTCCTTCCGAGCGGAACAGTGCATGACGATTGATGGATGGCCGGTTGGTTTCCCCAGCCCACATCCACTCCCGAGCATGGCACACGACACCGCAAGCCGGTAGGCTGAAGGCATGACAACCGAGCCGGCATCTCATGCCCACCTTCGAAATGCACTGCTTGCCGGGATCACCGAGCGGCCAGCCGATGTGCTGCTGCTCTCGGGCGGGGTCGACTCGTCGCTGCTTGCCGCGCTGGCGACCGAGCACCGGGCAGCGCCACCGGTCGCGGTCACGGTCAGTCTCGACATTGCGCCGATCGACAACTGCCCCGTACACGGACCCGACCTCGCCGTGCCATGCAACGGCGACCACGCCGCCGCGAAACAGGTCGCCGGCTGGTTGGGGCTGCGGTGGCAACCGATCCGAGTTCCGCCGGATGTCGCGCTCGACGCGTTGCTGGAGCTCTGCCTGGCGCTGCGGTCATTCGACCTCGGCAACCTCAACAACATCGCGCTCTACGTGAGTTCGCTGCGCGCGACCCGGTTCGGAGCCGAGCGCATCTGGACCGGCGACGACGCCGACTCGCTCTTCGGCGGCTACCGCTACCTCGCCGGCCATCGCGACTGGCCCGCCTACCTGGCCACGCGCATCCCGACGATCCGCCCGCCATTCACCGATATCGCCCCGATCGCTGGCGCGACGCCAGTTTTCCCGTACCTGCACGCGGCGGTGACCGGCGCGGCCCGCGACATGTCACGCGACAACCTGCTCGTCGACGTTCCGACCGTCGTGCGATCGACGCCACCCAGCTTCATGGACCAGTTCGACAACACGATGGTGCGCGCATCATCGCGAACATGGGGGAAAGTTGCACTCCGCCGGATCGCCGAGCACCTGCTGCCGGAGGAGATCGCCTGGCGACCGAAGACGGACCTCGAGTTCGGTTCCGGCATGTGCGCACTGGAACCGGTGCTGGCCAGCTCGGTCACGCCGGACGACCGGGACCGGCTCGACCGGTCCGGTATCCGCTTCTACAACGATGCCCACCGGGGGTTGTACCTGCGCTGGATCGCGGCGGGTGGGTCGATTCTCGCGCCGGGGCCGGGACAATACCCCTGCGCGAGTTGCGGTGGGGGCGTAGCGACCGGTCGCAGGCACTGCCCAACCTGCGGCGCCTGGCCGGCGGACGAAGCGGCGCACCACCCGTAGGGAACGTCCTTGCCGGCGCAACCATCGACGCCCACCGATTGGCGCGCAGCCGGCAATAGCCTGTGCTGAGCGAAGCGAAGTAGCGTCCCACCTCGCACCATCTCTCTTCCGATGCGGGTGGTGCTTGCCCGCGCCAGCGTTGGTCGCGCATCGCGTTGGCAGCGCGGGCAAGCACCTCCCCTACGAGCAGGCGGGCACGACGCCTGTCACCAGCGTCAGCGTCACGGTGCCGCCGAGCCAGCTGTCGCCAGCGAGACCGGAGGTGGCCTGCCAGCGCCGGAACCCGGCCACGACCGACGTCCAGGCCGCATCCGGAAGCGCTTCGTAGAGCGGCCGCATCCGGTCGAGCCCGGCGAGCGCGTCGTCCACTTTCTGGCCGAACTCCCATGACACTAGCTCGCGCTCGGCGACCTGATTCGTCCGCTCCGCCAGCGCCGCGACGGAGACGTCGTCATCCGGCACCTGCGGGACTGGCACATGACCGGACTGCTCCGTGGAGTCGCGCCAGGCGACATCCCACCGGTCCAGCTCGGGCGACATCCAGGTGCGCTCCTGAAGCAACATCACCCTGCCAGCGGGTCGCACCACGCGCACCAACTCGTCCAGCGCCTGCTCCCACGCCGGGATGAGATACAGCACCTGCGCCAGCAGGCCGGTATCGAAGCGGTCGTCGTCGAACGGGAGCGCCGTGGCGTCGCCATGAACCACGTCGCAGCGATCCGCGACCTCGGGCAGTCGCCGGAGTCGCGCCGAGAGGGTATCGAGCATCGGGACGGAGACGTCGAGCGCGGTGACACGGAGACCCGCCGCAAGCGCGGGAATCGCGATCCGGCCGGTCCCCGCGCCGGGCTCGACCAGGGAGGCCAGCCCGGCGTCGACGAGCTCGGCGAACGCCCGCTGCAGCGCCGCGATGGCGTCGGGCGGCAGCGCTCGCTGATCATCGAAGACCTCGGCGATACGGTCGAATGGCAGGCGGGGAAGTGCCGGAGTATCCAACAGTCGCGCTCACCTCTCGCGCAGGCCAATCCAGTGACCACCAGCATACCGTGACAGCGGGGCGCATCTCGCGCACAATGCCGGAAGGCTGCAATCCGGTTGAATGAACGGAGTCAACTTGGCAATCACCGACATCGGGCATACCGCCCTCGCCTGCCACGACCTGGAGGCGTCGATCTCGTTCTACGACCAGCTCGGCATTCACGAATCGTTCCGGCTGCTGCGCGATGACGGCTCCGTGATGTTGGTTTACCTGCATGTTTCCGGCGACCGATTCCTGGAGCTCTTTCCCGGCGGCCCCGAGCCAGGCACGAAGCCGGCCGGGAGTTTTCGCCACATCTGCCTGCTGACGGACGATCTCAAGGCGCTGGTCGACGACCTGAAGGCGAGAGGAATGACGATCGACCGGGAACTCAAGGAGGGGCTGGACCACAACCTGCAGGCGTGGATCACCGACCCCGATGGCAACGCGATCGAGTTCATGCAGATCACGGACCGATCGCCACAGCACGCCACCGCCACCGGCAGGCCCGTCGAGGAAACCGGCATCCTCAAACCGGCCAGTCAGGCCGACCGCCACTGACACCATCGGAGTCGTCTTTCCATGTACGATCTCGCCGATACGCACCCCACCCCGCAATTCGCCCGCCCGCGCTGGCACGACCTCACCGGAACGTGGCAGTTCGCCTTCGATCCCGGCGATACCGGCCGCGACCGGCACTGGGAATCGGACCCGGCGGCGTTCGACCGCGCCATCACCGTGCCCTTCCCGCCCGAGTCCGCCGCCAGCGGTATCGGCGATCCGGGACCACACCGCGTTGTCTGGTATCGCCGGGAGGTGGTTCTCGGAACGGTCGAGCGCGTTCCCGGAGATCGGCTCATCCTGCGGTTCGGGGCCGTCGACTACCGCGCCGATGTCTGGGTCAACGGCACGCATGTCGCCTTCCATGAGGGTGGGCACACGCCGTTCCACGCCGATGTCACCCACGCGGCGGGAGATGCCGACACCGCGGTGATCGTGGTCCGCGCCGAGGACGACGCCAGCGACCTCGCCCAGCCGCGCGGCAAGCAGGACTGGCAAACGCCGTCGCATGGCATCTGGTACCGTCGCACGACGGGTATCTGGCAGCCGGTCTGGCTCGAGGTTACCGGCCGCTACCGCATCGCGGATATTCACTGGCAACCGGATGCCGCGTCGCTCACGCTCGGCGCGGCGGTGCGTGTGACGCCGGCGCCAGCCACGCCGTTGACGCTGCAGGTCGAGCTTTCCCTGCACGGCGACGTGCTCGCCGACGACCGGTACCGCGTCGGCGCCGACACGCTCAGCACGACATGGTCCGTCGGGCAACCGGGTCATCCGGAAAACCACCAGCGGTTGCTGTGGTCGCCGGAGCACCCAAACCTGATCGAAGCGAAGCTGACCTTGCTCGACGGCGAAAGGGTGCTCGACACCGTCCACAGCTACGCCGGCATGCGCTCGGTCGGGGCCGATCACACGTCCTTCCTGCTCAACGGGTTCCCCTGCTACCTGCGACTGGTGCTGGCGCAGAACTTCTGGCCGGAATCGCACCTGGCTGCGCCTTCGGCGGCGGCGATCCGCCGCGAGGTGGAGCTGATCCGGGAGCTCGGCTTCAACGGCGCCCGGATTCACCAAAAGATCGAGGACCCCCGCTTCCTGAGCTGGTGCGACCGGCTTGGCGTGCTGGTCTGGGGAGAAATGGCGAATGCCTTCGTCTGGGACGATGTCGCGGTGACCCGCGTCACGCGGGAATGGACCGACGCCGTCCTGCGGGATCGCAACCACCCGGCGATCGTGGCGTGGGTGCCGGTCAACGAGAGCTGGGGTGTGCCGGCGCTTCCGGCCGACCCACGCCAGCGCCACTGGCAGGAGGCGCTCTGGCACCTGACCCACGCGCTGGACGGCACGCGCCCGGTCATCAGCAACGACGGCTGGGAACATACCACCAGCGACATCCTCAGCATCCACGACTACACCAGCAGCGGGGAGACCGTCGGCGCGAAATACGGCACGCCGGAAGCGCTGGCCGCAACGCTGCGTGACAACCGGCCGAACCGCCGCATCCTCCAGCTCGATCCCGGCAGCAATGCGGACCGCCCGGTGATGCTCACCGAATACGGTGGCATCAGCTACGCGCCGCGTACTGGCGAGCGCTGGTTCGGTTACGGCACGGTAGGCTCCGAAGCGGAGTACATCGCAAAGGTCCGGGAGCTGACCGAGGCGGTGCGATGCTGTCCCGGTATCAGCGGGTACTGCTATACGCAACTGACGGACACCGAGCAGGAGACCAATGGGCTCCTGACCGAGGACCGCGTACCAAAGCTGCCAATGGAAACGATGCGAAGCATCTTCGAAGCGTGATTCGGGAGGGATCAGCGGCGCTGGTAGCGCCAATGCACGCCAATACCGGCCAGCGTCAACCCCGCGGTGGCGAGCAGGACCAGCAGGGTTGTCACCAACTGGTCCACGGCGAGTGCATCGGCTCCCGGCTCGGACTCGCCGCGCCCGGTGGTGGGCAGCGAGGTGACATCGGCATCATCGGTCTCGACCTGAACCACGGTTGGCGTAGGGGCCGGCGCCTGCACGTTGGAGTCGCGGGCATCGGCGGGCATGCCAAAACCGGCCAGGACGGCGAATACCGCCACGACCATCACAACGATCGTGCTGTGCGTCACGGGCACCATGATGTGTCCCCCCACCACCTGGCACCGGCGCGCCGCGTCTCGCCCGGTGTTGTCTGTCTACTCCCGTATAACGTACCAGACCGTGGCCCGGTTTCGCTTGCAACCGTACGAACACGATACTGAACCCGCGCACATCGGGGTGTGCATGCACAACAAACGCGGTTGTCGCGGTTTCGTCAAACGTGATCGACCGTCAGGTCGCGGGAGATGGATGTCGCGACCACACGGAGTCACGGGGCACCGGGACATGACGTATCACGACCCGGTCGGCAATCCGGTGGCAAGAAGGTGTTTACCAGCGGTCCTGGCGATGTGCGGACAGGGGGGCGGGGTCGATGGACCCCGCCCCCTGTTGACTTGATGCGCGCAGGCTCCCCTACCGCGCACGTCTCCACATCGAAATCGTCCCGGCCAGCAGCATCATGGTGACGACGAGGGCACCCGCGACCGCCGCGCCCGGAGCGCCGGCAAGCGCTTCACCCGTGCCGGTGTTCGGCAGCGACACCACCGCGCCGGGATCGTCAGTCTCGCCACTTGCCTCGCCTTCCGGCAGCAACACGAAGCTGGGTCCGGCAAGCTGGCCCTGCGGCGGGCCCAGCGGGATTTCGAAGCTCTGCTCCAGATCGCCTTCGAGCACGTAACCGTCCGGGATGGAAGCCGGATCGATCGACGCGGTGATAGTCGTCAGCACGGGCACCTGCACGGTGCAGGTCGCCGCCCGTGACTCCGGCGTTCCTGCCGTCACGCAGGATTCGGAAAACGAACTGTTGGCATCGGTGTAGGTCACCTCGAGGCCGTTCCACGGTGTGCAGCCCACGAACGGTCCGGCGTACCCTGGTTCGCAGTAGGCCGCGTTCGCCGGCAGCGGCGCCAGCGGTGCGTCGACGATCGGCGTCGGGTAGAACGTCCCGTCTCTTTCCGGAATCAGTCCCAGGCGTGGGTCCGAATACAAGCCGGGGTTGCCCTGCGGCGGCGACGCCCACGGCATGTCCGGTGCACCCACGAATTGCCAGCCGTCGGGCGCGGGTGTCAGCACCTCGACCGTCACCTCGGAGTCGTACGGGACAGTGACCTGACAGGATGCCGGGCCGGTCGACACCGTCGAGGTCGTCGTGCAGGTGCCGCCCTCGCCGCCGGCGGTCATGATCCGGATCTCGGCGCCATCCCACGGCGTGCAGCCGTCGAACCACTTGTTGAACGACCCATCCTCGCAGAGCGCCACATACATGGTCATTGCAAAGGCCGGCGGGGCGTCTGCCGGCAACAGCACGAACGCGGCGCCACCGTATGGTCCGTCCGGCGGTCCGGCGGGCATGGTGATGTATTGCGTCGCATCGCCTTCGAGCACATACCCGGCGGGAATCGTGGCGGGGTCGATCGAGACCTCGATGGTGGCCCCGTACAGCACCGGCAGCGTGCAGGTCGCCGTTGGTCCGCCGGTGTGGGTCGTGACGCAGGTGGTCGAGATCGGCGCGTCGGTGGACTCGAAGCTCACCGCCACGCCCTCCCACGGCGTGCACCCCACGAACGGACCGAGATATCCCGGCTCGCAGAAGGCGGCATCGACGTACAGCTCGATCGATCCCTCGGCTGGTCCGTCTTCCGCCGGCACGACCAGGAAGATGGGTCCGTTGTAGTCTCCACCCGGGAGACCGGATGGGACCTCGAACGTTTGTGTCGCAGCGCTTTCAAGCACGTACCCGGCGGGCACCGCTCCCGGATCGATCGACGCCACGATGGTCGAGTCGACCAGGACATCGACTGTGCAACTCGACGGCGGACCGCTGTGGCTCCCTGTCACACACGTCCCCAGGAGCGATCCACCGGCTGTCGAGATCGTCACGTCGAGACCGTCCCAGGGCACGCATCCGGAGGATGGCCCCGCATGATCAGCATCGCATATTGCCGCGAAGGACAGCAGGGGGTAGAGTTCCGCCTCGGCCGCATCATGCAGCAGCACGAAGACCGGACCACCGTATACGCCGTCGGGAGGGCCGTCCGGAATCACGAAAGTTTGGCTCAGCGCAGCCTCGCCGCCCTCGAGCCAGTAACCGGCGGGGATCGCCGCAGGATCGATCGATGCCGTGATCGTCGCGCCGAATGGCACGCCCAGACTGCAACCGGCGGTCGTGCCGCCGCTACCGGCCGTCACGCACGACGCGTTGTAGCCGGAATCGGATGCGTAGGTGACCGTCAGGCCATCCCACGGTGCACACCCCGTAAACGGCCACTGGTAGCCCGGGTTGCAGTAAGCGGCGACCGCTCCGAGCGGGAACCCGGCATCTTCGACCGAGTCCTCAGCCGCGAACAGGGCGATTGGGGTCGCGGCGGTGTCGTCCAGCTCGACAGGCGGCGATTCGGCGTTGTCACCGGAATCCAGGACGGCTCCCTGTGCCGGCATCACCGCGCCGGCAACGATCAGCAAGGCAACAACACCGCTGAACACCAATCGAAGGTACGCAGACATCATCGTTCTCCTCAGCGGACCAATACCGCCATGCAAGCGGTGGTATCGGACGCTCCCAATACGGCTCGTCGTCGAGCCGCGAACAGAACGCGATCGCCCCGGCCAGCGGCCGGATGCGAGCTATGTCTCCCTTCGGAGTGGTGCTCCTTGCCCATCACAACAGTCGAGCCCGTGCATTCGTTTCGCGCTCGCGGTGCATTCGTTTCTTTTGAGGTGCGACCCTGTCACGGTATGATTCGACCAGTTGGCTCGGGATCAGGATGAAAGCGCCGCCATGCCCACCGTGACATCCCCCATTCAGACTGACCGCCTCCTGCTTCGCCCGTTCGTCGCGGCCGACCTCGACGCGCTGGCGAACATCCTTGCCCGACCGGACGTCATGCGCTATCTCGACGACGACCCGCTCACGCGAGACGAGGTCGCCGCCGTGATCCACGAGCGCGAGGGCATGAACCGGCTGGATACGCAGGGCGACACGTTGATGCTCGCCATCGCATTGCGGGACAGCGGCGTGATGATCGGCAGTGTCAACCTGATCTGGCACAGCCAGGAGCACGCCCAGGGAGAAGTCGGCTACACCCTGCACCCCGACCATCAGGGCAAGGGATACGCCAGCGAGGCGGTCCGCGCGATCATGACGTACGGATTCCGCGAGATCGACCTGCACCGGATCGTCGGGACCTGTGACGACCGCAACTCCGCATCGGCGCGCCTGCTGGAGCGGCTCGGAATGCGGCGCGAGGCGCATTTCCGCGAGCACGCATGGCGCAAGGGCGAATGGCGAAGCCAGTATGTCTATGCCATGCTTCGAGATGCGTGGAGAGATCTGCATTGATACTTCGCACCGAGCGGCTGCTGCTACGCCCCTTCCGGCAGGGTGACCTCGATGCCCTCACGGATACCCTTGGCCGGCCCGACGTGGTGCGCTATCTCTACTGGGACGTCCAGACTCGCGACGAAGTGGCAGACCTGATCGCGCGGCGCATGCACCTCGCAACGCTGGCGAAACCCGGCGACCGCCTGGTTCTCGCCGTCGAGCGCAGGGATACGGGCGAGCTGGCAGGGGATGTCGTCCTCGGGTGGGACGACTCCGAGCACCGACAGGGCGAGATCGGCTTCGTCTTCAGCCCCGCCCACCACGGCAAGGGGTTTGCGACTGAAGCCGCCCATGCGACGCTGCGTTACGGCTTTGACGATGTCGGACTCCACCGCATCTACGGTCGCTGCGACGCGCGCAACACGGCGTCGGCGCGGGTCATGGAACGACTCGGCATGCGCCGGGAAGCGCATCTCATCGAAAACGAATGGTTCAAGGGCGAGTGGGGCAGCGAGCTGGTCTACGGCATGCTCGACCGCGAGTGGCAAGACTCAGGACAGTAGTCGACGGCCCCAAGACCCCCGACCGAGCCTCACGGCCAATCCGGAAAGGCGATTGACATCAATGCCAGACGTTGCGATCTCTCATCACGACACAACGCTTGCCGGAACGCTGTACCTGCCCGACGGGCCGGGTCTGCACCCGGCGCTGGTGATGCTTCACGGCTCCGGTCCGGACGACCGCGACGCCTGGGGCTACTTCACGCCGATCCGCGATGCCTTCCTGGAGGCGGGCGTGGCGGTACTGAGTTGGGACAAGCCAGGCATCGGCGCATCGACCGGCGAATGGCTGGCGCAGTCGTTCTTCGACCGGGCGGACGAGGCGATGGCAGCGCTCGCCTGGCTGCGGGATCGGGACGAGATCGACGCTGCCCGCACCGGCGCCTGGGGCCACAGCCAGGGCGG
>JAUIGA010000066.1 GCA_030430125.1 Chloroflexia bacterium
CTCGTGCCCGCGCTGCCCGGCGAAGTACAGCCCCCCCAGCACGAACACCGCCCACCCAATGAACGCGTAGAAGGTCACCGGCGATCGGAACAGGTGTCCGGCTCGCTCGCGCGCCCGCCACGGCGCGATCGCGATCAGTACAGGCAACAGGAACAACCCCGCATAGTAGGTTACGTACAGCGGCACCCGGCGGATGAGGAGCCAGGTACCCGCCCATCCCTCTTCACGCACCTCGTCGAAGAAATCCTGCTGGACCTCGGGTACATCGTTGAACCAGCGCAACCATGCGTAGTACCCCACCAGCATGAGCGCCGGCACCAGCGCGACCGCCGCCAACCTCCGGACATCGGCCCAGCGAAACCACAGCCGGCCAGTCACGAACAGGTAGCAGCCAACCGCGAGCGGTATGAGGGCACCCTGCTGGCGAATGAGGAAGGCGAATCCGGCGAAGAAGGAGCCGATCACGACGAACCGTAACGATGCTCGGTCCGGTCGCAGCCCACGCATGTAGAACGCCAGCGAAATGAGCATGACCGATGCAAAATGCGCATCGGTCATGAAGCTGAACGCCAGGGAGAATGTGAGTGGATTGAACAGCCACACTCCCATGCCGAGCGCGCTGCGTCCGCGCCCAACGCCGAGCTGCCGCAGGATGGCGTACATCGCCAACCCGCCGAGGGCGACCATGACCACCGTCGACACGCGCATCATGCCGAGCGACATGCCGAACATTGACCCGAAGAGCGCACCCCAGAGCACCTGGCCCACGGCCGTTGCCGCGACCACCGGAAACACCGTCAGTTCTCCCTCGTCGAGGAGGATCTCCACTGAGCGCGTGTAGCCCCAGTCGTCGGTCGTGGCGATCTGGGTCATCGTCGGCACGATCAGCGCGGCAAGGGCGAACAGTCCCAGCATCCCCGCGGCGGGCCAGTTCCGCGCGAGCACCTGGAACCACACGGCGATGGTTTGGGCGCTGTCCCGCACCGGTCTTGGTGGCGTCTCCGGTACGGGCACGTCGTATGACGGCGCTGCTTCCGGCTCCGGGGCCTGCGCTGGCTCCGGGCGCTCCTGCGGAGGCGTTGGCCGGAACCATGTGCCGCCCTGCTCATCCTTCGGGGCGTCAGCGGGGCCGGTTCCCTGAGGAGCCTCAGTCATGAGGCGTCTCCCGCATCGACCGCAACGCCGAGCTTGTCGCTCCGTCGGCCCCTGGGTTCTGGCGGTCAGAGCCTGGCTCGCTGGGCGATGCTGGCGCGGTCACGGTCGGCGTGTCGCCGGCCAGCGCATGCCAGCAGTCGCGAAACCAGTTGGCGACGAGACGCTCCACGACCGGCCACGAGCTTGCTCCGGGGAAGGGAATATAGTGATCGCCGGGTATCTCGTGGTACACGGTCGAACCCGCAAGCCGGTCCACCAGCCACCGGGCGCGCTGATGCCCGACGATCGCATCCGGGCGACCCTGGATGATCGTCACCGGTAGCGCGATGGATGGTGCGAGCCGCTCGCACTCCCTGCCGACGCGACGACACTCGTCAACCAACCGCAACGGCATCGCGAACTCGGTCCGAATCGCATGCTGGATCGCCGGATCGTCGAGATCAAGACCCGGCATGATGATGCCGAAGAACTCACGGACGCCGGGGTGCGCGAAATCCAGCCGCCGAAACGGCTCGATCTCGCGGATGAGGTGCTGCGCGATCGGCAGAGCCGCCGCGCGACGATCGGCGATGCGCACCAGTGGCGCCAGCAACAACATGGCATCCGGCGGTCGCTCGGCGGCGGCATGGATCGCCAGGGCTCCCCCGAGCGAGTAGCCAACCAGGACGGACCACGGATACCGGTGCCGAAAGTCCCGCCAGGCATCCAGGGCCACCTGCCGCCAGGCGCCCTCCTCCACGGTTCGGAACGACCCGATGTCGGTCCCATGCCCCGGGAGGCAAATGACGTCGACGTCGAAGCCGGCCTCGTGCGCGATCCTTGCGATCGGCCGCAGCTCGTCGGGAGAACCGGTGAAGCCATGAATCATCAAGGCACCGGGACGTTCACACCGGCCGTTGGCGTGCGTCAACGCAAATGGGCGAAATCGCGGCTGTGAGTACCAGTCAAGCATCAGCCCGCTCCGTTCAATGACGTTGCGCCCTATGGTGCCAGATTCGGTGGGTGGTTGTCGCGGCAGTCCAGGAATTTCCGGATCAGAGCCACCCTGTGGCCAGCAGGAACGGAGCCCCTCCTTATCCGGGTACTCGCGTCGACACGCCAATGCGCCGGTCGGCGTTCACATCCGACCGGCGCATCTCCTGGCCACGTTCTCGGCCGTGTCCTAGCCGCGATACCCGCGATGCTGGGGCGACGTGCGCTGGTCCCAGCTCGGGCGCGCGCTGCGGTTTTCGAGGTTGGGGGGCTGCGGTTCGTCGAGGTCATCTTCGGTGTAGTCGCCGTCGACATGGCTGGCGACGTAGTCGGCGTCGCCCTCTTCCCCGCCCTCGTCGTCGAACTCGATCTCGGCGTCTTCCAGACCGAGCGCCTCGCGAACCAGCGGGTGTTCGAAGTTGAGCTCGGTCGTGACCAGCTCGTTCCCCTGCCCGTTGATGGTCTGCCGCTTGACGAGCACCCGCTTGCGCAGGAACTCCATCACCTTCGCCTCGATATGCTCCGACGGCAGGCTGGATCGATCGACGAATCGCCACAACGACCGGCTCATGTGGCTCTGAGTGGGCACAAACCCATCATGGAGCTGCTTCACGTAGGCGTCGATTGCCTGCACCACAGCGACATCGACCCCTTCGCCCTGCTCGATCTCCAGCGGATCGTCCTCGCCAGCGGCGGCGACGAGATCGGGACTGACCGACCCCGGCACGCCACAGATGATCACCCGCAGCCCGAGACGGTTGCGCAGGGTGGTCACCAGCCGGATGAAGTCCTTGTCTCCACTGAACAGCAGGAAGGTCTTGATATCGGGACGAACCAGCGCCGTGTTGATGATATCGACCACCAGGTTGAGGTCGGACCGCGACGCAAGCTTCTCGCGCCCCTGCGAGTCCGTGGTGCGCTTCACGGGATAGTGGTGCATCTCGAACCCGGCAACATCCAGTCGCGTTCGCACCGATGGCGGGTGTTGATCGAAATCGGCGTAGGCCTTCGCCACCGACATCAACCCGTATTTCAACGCCTTGTCGCGCCATGCGACCGGATCGGGTTCCTGCCCGTAGGAATTGATTGTCGAATACCGGATGTTCTCAAAATCGACGAATGCTGCGACTTCACTCGCACGTTCCGCGCGCTCGGCAAAACGCTCTGCCATGAGCGACCCCCTGTCATCATTTGTCAGGTAGAAACACGATTACCGATCGAGACCATTGCATTGCCGGTAGAGCGTCTCCATCTCTCCGCCAGCAAGCACCCAACACGCGCGGCCACCAGCGCTGCGCGAGCACACCCACGTTGTGCGGGTCGTACCACTGCCAACGGTACCACACCAGGTTGCCCAGCCTGTCAATACCCCTACATCGCGTCGGCGGTCTCGCCACCTGGTGGGATCGGGCCAGCGCTGATCTGGGTAGCACCGTCTATGATAGGGATGCGGTGCCGGCGCGTCCACCTGTGGCGCACCGGCACCGGAATTTCACGCGTCAGGTCGCCTCGGCAGCTTCGGCAGCGAGCACAGCCGCGCCGACCACGCCGGAGAAGTCCCCCAGCCCGGCCCGGACGATCTCCACCTCCTCACCGGCATAGGTCAGGGCATATTTGCGGGTTTCGCGCACGGCTGCCTCGAAGAACGCGTCGACCGCTTCGATGACGCCGCCCCCGAGGATGATTCGCGTGGGGTTGAGGAAGTTGACGACGTTGGCAAGCCCTAGCCCGAGAAAGTGCCCGCCCTCCTCGATCACCTCCCGAACGACCGGATCATCCCGATCGATCGCCTTCTGCAGTACACCCGACTTGATCGGCGGCACGGCCGGGTCCGCCGGGTTCACATCCGGCAACAACTCCGTGATCACGGACGCCCGTCCACGCCGCACCTCGCCCCACAGCGCCCGGGTCATGCCGGTGCGCGAGGCGTACGCCTCCAGGTGCCCCCGGCCGCCACACCCGCAGATGCGCCCGTTGGCGTCGATCGTGGTATGGCCAAGCTCCCCCGCGTTCCCTGCAGCGCCTTGTATCAACTCACCACTGCGAACGATCCCGCCCCCGATTCCGGTCCCGACGAAGATCACCACGAAGTCATCGACACCCCTGCCCGCGCCGAAGGCACGCTCCCCCGCCGCGGCGATCTGGACGTCGTTGCGAATGATTGCCGGTATTCCAAACTCCTCGCGCAGCAGCCGCGCCATTTCGAGATTGACGACCGACCGGCTGAGGTTGGCGGTGCCAACCAGAATGCCCCGCTCGGTGTCCACTTGCCCGGCGATCCCCACGCAGATGCCGGTCATCTCGGACATCTCGGCACCGGACTTCTCGACGGCCTTTCGCGCCACGCCGTAGATGCGTTGCATCAGCTCGTCGGGACCGTCCGTCGCGGCGGTCTTCTTCTTGCCGGTGCCGTGCACCTTGCCTGTGTCCACATCCACGACGCTGGCGAGCACCTTGGTGCCGCCGAAATCGACCCCAATCGCCAACCGTGCCATAGGTCCCGCTCCTGCCGTCCACGCTTCCATCGCGGCGGACCCAGTGTCCGCCTCGCCATCATATGCGCACGTTCGCCGGTTCCGGCGTGATCGTGCGACGCCGGGTCAGCCACGATACGCCGCTGATTCGTATCCGCGTCAATTCCTGTCCAGCAACTCCAGCACGCGCCCGAACGCCTCGATCGTGGCCGGCGTGCTGGGGTCGAGACCCGCGACGAAGTGCTGCATGCCGGCATCGCGAAAGCCGGCGATCGCCTCGGCCTTGGCCTCGTCGTCGCCTTCCATCGGGTTGGGACGCCGGCCGAGATAGCCCTCCATCGCCACGTTGCCGCCCGCGGTGCGTACCAACGTCTTCGGATCACGCCCGGCGTGACGGCAGGCCTCATCCACCTTGTCCATCAGCGGCCGCACCTCCTCGGCGTCGCGATGCCAGACCGTATTCCATGCATCGGCATACCTGGCGATGATGCCGAGCATACGGTCGCCGGTCGAGCCAATCAGGATCGGCGCGCCGGCCGACCGCGGACCGCGCGGGCGATTGACGGCGTCCTTCGCCGAATAGAACCGCCCCTCGGATGTCGCGGAGCCGGTTCGCAGCAGTGGATGGATGATCTGGACCGCCTCCTCGAACCTGCTGACGCGATAGTCGAACGGCATGCCGAACTGGTCATACTCCGGCTGGTGCCAACCGGCCCCCAGCCCGAGGATGAACCGCCCGTCGCTGATCTCGTCGATGGTCTCGGTCATCTTGGCAATGACCCCGGGATTGCGAAAGCCGGTGCAGGCGACCAGAGAACCGATCTTCAGGTCCGGCACCCGCGCGGCGACGCCAGCCATCAGGGTGAACGCCTCCCACATGCCACGCTGGCCCTCTTCCGGGGTGCCGAACGTGAAGTGATCCGCAAACCACAGGGCGTCGACCCCCACATCCCGGGCAACCTCGGCCATCTCGACGATATCGCTGAATCGCGGCGTCCCACCGAAAGCAGCGCCCTCAGAGATCGGCATCATCAACCCGATGCCCATCGGCCGCGAATCGGCAACCCAGTTGTCGGTAACTCCCATGTCGTCGCGATGCATAGCGTGCCTCCCCACCTCCCGGGACCTGCATTGTTGGTGACCGTTCGCAACTTCGCATGATGTACGCGGTCCTGCAAGCGTCATTCCAGATTCATGCGCCGCAGTCGCCATGCGGTGAGCACCAGCGAGACGACCACGATCACCGCCAGCGTGACCGACGCCGTCGACAGGCGCGATGCTCCATCCAGGTTGATGAGCGGATCTTCGGCCAGCCGATAGAAAATCGACTGCATGTAGTGGCGGATGCTGATCGCGCGGATGCCCGGCAGGAACTGCGACAGCGCCGCCTCCCACACGAACACATAGAACACGCCAACGAGCAGCGCCCGCTGGACAAACAGGCTGATGAGCATGAAGAGCGAGCTGAACCCGGCAATGCCGGCGATCGTCGCGATCAGCATCGGCCAGACGAGGTCGCGGGTCGCCTCCAGGTCACCCCAGGAAATGACCAGCCACACGGCCAGCAACGCCGCCCACGCGATCGGGACAGTCACCAGCAACGTCCCGAGGAATTTCTCCAGCACGATCCTGATCCGGCTCATCGGCTTGAGCGTGAGGTACTGCAGGGTCTTGTCCTCGACCTCGTCGCCGAGTGCCGCCGTCGAGAGCACAAGCGCCGCCAGGGGCAGCAGGGTCGAGCAAAACACGTCGAGAAATGTCGCGCGCCCCAGAAAGTCCCGCATGTCCGAGACGGACAGGCTCTCGTTGGCGGCCTGAAGGATCACCGCGAACAGGATCGGGATCGCGCAGATGCCCGCCACCACGAGCACGGACTTGGCCCGCAGGAACTGGCGGATGGTCAGCTGGGTTACGGTCAGGGCTCCGGTCACGAGCTTCTCCATTGCCTGGGTTCGTATTCGAGGTTGGTCTCTTTGACATGCGGTATACCCAGCAAAGCTGTCGCACACCACAACGTCATTCTGAGCGCAGCGAAGAACCCCCCGGCGCAGCGCAAGCGATAGCCGCTGCCCGCAGGGCAGAATCCGGCACTCGTCCCAGCTGCGTTCAATGCGGCAGCTCCGCTGCCGTGCGCTTCGCGCGGGGACCCTTCGCTTTGCTCAGGGTGACGGCGGAAATGTTCACCAGGCACCAACCACACGCCATCACCTCACCGCTCGACGAGGTCGGCGAACACCGACGCCAGCGACTCGTCAATCGCCTGCACCTCGAACAGCCGGATACCGGATCGTTGCGCCAGCACCGGCACCGTCCGGTAAAACGCGCGCACATCCTGCGTATCAACCACGATTCGTCCATGCTCGTCGATGCGCACCGCGCGCACGGCATCGCTGCCGATGAGGGCACCGGCGAGCTCGCGCGGTCGATCGGCCCGCAGCCGGATCTCCCGATCACGCGAATCGATACGCTCGCGAATCGCGCGGAAGTCGCCAACCGCGGCGAGTTTGCCATTGACGATCACGATGATGTTCTGGGCGAGCCGCTCGACCTCTTCCAGCACGTGCGACGACACGATGACCGTCTTCCCCGCGCGGCCCAGATCCCGGATCAGGCGAATCAGGTGCACACGCTGGACCGGATCGGTGCCGTTGAGCGGCTCGTCCATGAGAACGATGTCGGGATCGTGCACCAGCGCGCCGGCAACCTTGATCCGCTGGCGCATGCCTTTCGAATAGCCGCCCACCTTGCGGTCTGCCGCTGGTCCCATCTCCACCAACGCGATCGCCCGCTCCGTCGCCACATCGACATCGGGAAGCTTCTGCAGCCGGGCGTTGAGCCGCACGAACTCTCGCCCGGTCAGGAATGGATAGATCGTCTCCGTCTCGGACACCAGTCCCAGGCGACGATAGACCTCCGTGCGTCCGCGAACGGCATCGCCTTCGATCGTGATCGTCCCGCTTGATGGCGCCAGAAGGCCGCAGATCATCTTCAGGGTCGTCGACTTGCCCGCGCCATTCGGCCCAAGCAGACCGGTAACGCCGGGGGCGACGCCGAAGGTGACGTTCGAAACGGCGACGATATCGCCGTACCACTTCGACACCTCGCTCACCAGCAGGATAGGCTCCTGCCCCGCGCGGATCCCCGGCACCGTGGGAGGAGAGGTTGGCGCCACTGCGGTATCGGCTGTCTTGCGCTTCCCGATCATGACGCATTCCTCGGGGAGTAACGCCAGCGCACGAACAGCGTGCCGCCGACGATGACGAAGCTGACCCACGCGTAGTACATCCACACCGGCAGGTCGACCTCTCGAACGACACTCTCCGGTCGCGCCTCGAACATGGATGCGCTGATCGCGTCGAAGACATAGGTAAACGAGCCGAACACCAGGTACCGGCGCCAATCCTGGTCGAGCTCGGAGATGGCAAGCTCGACCAAACCAGAGATGATGAGGAACCCGATCACAATGACCGCGATCGCCACCCCCTTGCGATCGGTCATCGAGGAGATGACGAGCGCGATCGTGCCCAGCGTGAGCGCGATCAGCGTGCCGAGCAGGATCACCCGCCCGAGATCCCCGATGTTGTCGCGCATCGCGCTCGCCGGCGAGTCAGCCGTAAGCTGGGTCCCAAGCCAAAGGATGACCGCCGGCAGCACCGAGATCGTCATGGTCAGCACTGCCGCCGCGGCGACCTTGGAGAACACGTAGTCGAATCGGGAGATCGCGCGCGCGAAGTAGAGCGGCAGCGTCTTTTCGCGGCGGTCCGGCACCAGGATCTCGGGAATCACCGTCGCCGCGAAAATGCCGACGATGGAGAAAATGCCGGCGAAATAGCCATGATAGGAGGCGACGTTGGCCTCCGGCAGCAGCGCCGCGATTCCGATCATGACGATCAGCGGCACGAACGAGGAGGCATACAGCAGGATTGGCAGGATCTTCGCCGTCCAGGACTTGCGAATGCCCATGGCACGCTTCATGGAGTAGGTGAACAGCGAGTAGACCGCCCGGCGGCGTCCTTCGCGAGGACCGTCGTAATGGGCATACCCGCGATCGAACACCTCGCCGTAGCGGGTCGCGCCATCCGGGGATGTGGCTGCCGGAATCGTTCGGTCAGTCATCGGCCGCAACCTCCTCGCGCGACGCGCCGACATTGCCGAGGTAGATATCCTCCAGCGTTCGCGAGCGCGTCCGCAGCGACCGAAGCGCGGCGCCCTGATCCACCGCCAGGTCGCGAATGAGGTCGAAGACCTGCTCGTCGCGGACATCCACAATGAGCTCTTCCACCCCGAGGTCGAGGTCCGCGCCGCGCACATCGACCCCCTGCGCCTCCAGCCCGCGCTGGAACGCCGCCTGGTCGCCATCGATATGGACGATCACCTCGCCGCCGATGGTATCCATCGCGCCCAGCGGCTGCGACGCCACCAGCCGTCCCTGGTCGAGGATCACCACATAGTCGCAGACCTTCTCGACATCTTCGAGAATATGGGTGGACACCACCACCGCGATGCCCATCTGCCGGTAGATGCGCTGGATCAGCTCCAGCATCTCCTCGCGGCCACGCGGGTCCAGGCCGGCGGTCGGCTCGTCGAGGAGGACCAGCTTTGGGTCGTGCACGATGGCCTGCGCGAGCTTCACGCGCTGGCGCATGCCGGTGGAAAATCCCTTGATGAGGCGATAGCGCTCCTCGGCCAGCCCGACCTGGTAGAGCACGTCCGCGGCGCGTTGCCGGGCGGCGCGTGGCGGCAGACCGCTCATCTCCGCCATGTGCCCGACGAAGTCGGCCGCGGTGGTATTGGTCGGCAGCCCCTCGGCCTCGGGCATGTAGCCCACGTACTCGCGCACGCGGGTGCCCTCACGCCGGGTGTCAAAGCCGACGACGGTCATCACGCCCTCATCCGGCGCGATCAGGCCCAGCAGCAGGCGAATCAGGGTCGTCTTGCCGGCGCCGTTGGCCCCGAGCAACCCGACCGACGCCTGCGGCATCTGCAGCGAGATCCCATCCAGTGCCACGAATGAGCCGAATGTCTTGCGGAGCCCGCGAATATCGATTACTGGCGCGTTCGCCCGCGCGCCGTCGGGAGCGCTGGCGTTGTCCTGCAACATGCGTTGTTCCTGCATTGAGGCGAATCGTGCCTCACTGTGCGACGGCAAGTCCGTCACACGTGCACCAGCGCAAGTGTATACCGGTCCACAACCCGGCGGGTTGTGGCGCTCCGGTTGCCACCGTCCATGCGTCGCAAGCATGCGATAGATTCGACACCCCTCGCCTGCCCGCGTTCTCTCTGCAGATTCGGTCAGCGCAAGGCCTGCCGGTCGAGCGCTGCCGAGACTGTACGTGCAGAAACAACAACATTCGTCGCACGCCGTGCGCCATTCGTACCCCGGGGATGCTATGCTGGAATCCAGAATGCGTCAGCCGTCACCTCCACCTGGTTTCCAGGCGACACGCATCGCAGGCCAGCGGGGTCGCCGCCGCATTCGGTGGCAAGTTGCATGCGGGAGGTGTGGTATGCCCTCACGACATTTGCCAACTCACTCGCTGACCCTGACCCGGGCGATCTCCTCCGATGGCCAGACGATCTCGCATGATCGGCCCGAATCCATCGGCATTCCCCCGCTGGTCGGGCTGGTATCGGCGTACCGGTACCAGAGCCTTCGTCTCTCCGCGCGACTCTCCGCCATGTCGGGATTCCGCATGGTGGCCATGTCGCCGCAGGATGCGATCATGCCCAAACGGGCCGTCACCGGCGTTGCTGTGCCGGCCGTGGACATGTTGCTCGTCGAACCGGGGGATTTGGGCACGACAACGCTGGAGGATCTCGTCCAGCTTGCCCGGACACACGCCTTGCCGCTGACATGGCTGGGCGAGCCGCCGATCGCGCAGCGCCTTGCCACGGCAACGCTGCCTGGTGGCATGATCCCGCCGCAATCGACGCTGGAACAGGTCGAAAGCGCGCTGGCCGCCGCCGCTGCCGGGCTTCACGTGGTCCACCCCGATTTCGTGCATGTCACCGACCAGACCGAGCCGGACTCGGACGAAACCCCACCCCTGCTCGACGACGCACCGACGCTGTCGCCGCGGGAGCAGGAGGTGCTTGCACAGGTCGCCAGCGGTCTGCCCAACAAGGCGATCGCCCGCAAGCTCGGTATCACCGACCACACGGTCAAGTTCCACGTCAGCTCGGTCCTGAGCAAGCTGGAGGCAGCCAGCCGCAGCGAAGCCGTGGCCATCGCCACCCGCCGGGGGTTGCTGCCGGACACGGACGACCGCTGACCGGGCGATCGCTGATCGTTTATATCCAGATGCCATTCCATAGCCTGGGCTGCGATGCCCGGGTTCGCAGAACACGGGGTCTAACGATCTCCCGAACCCCAGGCGCTCAGAGTCATCCAGGAAGGCGTGGGGTAATCTCCGGTTGATTCGTGGCGGCACACGCATGCGGGCATCGATATCAGAACGGCAGATCAGTTGGCGCCTTGGCTCAATATTGAGGCATGGCGAAACGGGAGGTCATTGCCCGCGCCAGCGATGGCCTTTAATCAACCTGTCAGCGCGGGCAAGGCCTCCCCTTGTATGTTGGTGGGGACGGCGAAGCCGGCCTCCGAGCCTCCCCTGGGTCTGGACACGACCGTGCGGTAGTCCGGAGCCGGCCTCACCGGTCTGGTGGTGCAGCCGGTGCCCTCGAACGGTTCCCCGGGGTCTCACTCCCGCCTAGGCAAGGCCGAGGACCGCTGCCGCTCCAGTCTACGGTATCCGCACATGGG